>DATDFQ010000014.1 GCA_036522515.1 Bacteroidota bacterium | reverse complement strand
CCCCCCCCCCCGCGCCACCCTTGAATTGCACGGACACAGAGACATTCGTTCCTTTGCCCGGTTGAGAAACGACCTTTAAGCTGGCGCCCACTGCGCGCGCGCGTTCCCTCATCCCCACAAGCCCCAATCCCTGCCGCTTGCCGTTGGTTCCCGGTGTGCCCGTCGTGTCAAAGCCTTTGCCGTTGTCCATCACGTTGAGTCGAAGCCCGAGCGGCGATTTTCTAATCATCACCGTCGCGCTCCTGGTTCCCGAGTGTTTCAACACATTGGTGAGGCTTTCCTGCACGATTCGATAGAGTGCGGATTTCTGTTCGATCGTCGCTCTTTCGGAAGTGCCCAGAAATTTGAGAGTCACCTGCATCCCCGTATTCTCCTGAAAGTCGCGAACGTACGAACGAAGTGCTGGAAACAGCCCCAGATCTTCGAGCATGGCGGGATGAATTTGACGCGACATGTTATGAATGAACTCCGATGTCTTCACCACGATGCTCTGGACCGATCGAATCTTTCGTTTTACCTCCGACGGCTTGCCGTTGGTTTTCAACCTTGTCAGATTGAGGCTGATGGCTGTCAGCGCCTGGCCGATCTCATCGTGGATCTCTCTGCTGATCCGTGTTCGCTCCTCCTCTTGTACGCGGAGAATCTCTCTCGAAAGTCTCTGCAGCTCGCCCTGCATCCGTTGTCCCTCCAAAAAAAGCTCACGATAGTGCCGCTCGCTCTTCTGAAGAGCATCTTCGGTCCGTTTCCGTTCGGTGATATCGGTGACCGCCACGCAATAGGCGTCCATGCCCTCCAATGTCATATTCTTGATTGAGAAGAGAACCGGTACGAAGGAGCGATCGGCCGCCCGGATGGTAAACTCCCGCCTGGTGGGTCCGGTCGACGATTGACGGAGGGCCATCTCAAAGAGTTTCCGTTCGGCGGGCTTTATGATCCGTTCGACGGTTGAACCGAGCAGCCGTTTGGAGGGGGTCTTGGTCATTTCCGAGAAACGGCTGTTGCAGTAAAGAATCGTGCCGTCGCCGGTGAGCGTGAGTGCCGCCTCGTTCAAACCCTCGAGAATAACGCGGTAAGAATGGTCTGCGTCCTTCAGCGTGTAGACCTGCTCGCCGCTCCCCCCCGAAACGACAAGGGCATCAATCTCTCCCGTCCTGATGGCGAGCAGCGTCTGCTCGGTCTCTTCGAGTCGGGAACGGAGGAAGACGATCTCCCGCCTAAGGTTTTCGTACGATCTTCGTCTTGTCGCCAGAGTGCTGTCCCGTTTGTAGGTCAAGCCCAAGGAGAATGCGTTCAGTATCGGAAAGATCCCCGATAAATCTTCGCAGGGGTAACGGAAGCCGCCTGATGAGGGTCGGAGAAGCGATGATTTGTTCTCCCTTCCCCAGGCTGGGATTCTGATAGATATCAATCACCTCAAGTTGATATCTTCCTTTCAGGTAATCTTCGCAGATGCTCTTGATGTTCGCGATCGCCCGCATGGATCGTTGTGTGGTGCCCGTAACGTAGAGGCGTAGAAGATATTTTTTTTGTGGCCGTCGCCCGGTCGATGACCGTCGTGCTTTCGGGGGTTTTACGCGCTTCTTCATATGATATCTTCTGGCGGGGAGTTATGCTTCATCAATCATCCATCAGCGGCCCGGCCCCGGCTCCCCCGAAGCATGCGAGATTCGCGACGGCCCTAAGTCGATACCTTTCTTGGTGAAGAGGATTTCACGCAGTTGCCTCGAATGAGCCATCCCGCGGGACTTCAACACAAAGAGCATGCGGATTCGATCGTTGAGATTCTCTACGTCGCGCAGCACGATCAAAGTGTCCATCACCGACGAAATGCCGACCTCGCTTCCCTCGGAAAGTCTATCACCCGAGACGAGGTTCGTCAACATCGTCGTGACCCCGTTGACCTTCAGATAATCGATCAGCCGCAACAGCATTGAATAGACCTCGGGACTGTCCCCGACGGAGGTGAAGTTTGACACAGGGTCGAACACGACGAGCCCGGGATCGAAATCGGTGATGAGCCGGTGGATGGTCGCCAGGTGCATTTCCAGGCCGTACAGAGTCGGGCGGACAGCGTGGAATCGCAGAATCCCTTTCCGGACCCACGGCTCGAAATCGATGCCGATGGAGCTCATATTGCGAATGATCTGGCCTTGCGATTCCTCAAAGGCCAGGTAAAGGCACCGTTCGCCGCGCCGGCAGGCGGCTTCCGCCGCATGGGCGACAAGGCTCGTCTTTCCGGTTCCTGCGGTTCCGGAGATGAGGATACTGCTGCCTCGAAAGTAACCCTTCCCCTCCAGCATCGTGTCGAGCGCAGGGATGCCGCTCGAAATTCGCTGGTTGCTTGACTGTTGTTCCAGGTCCAGCGATGTGATGGGGAATATTGAAATGCCGTCTCTCCCGACGAGAAAGGGATACTCGTCTCCCCCGTGAACCGATCCGCGGAATTTAATAATTCGTATGCGCCGCGTGGACAACTGCTCCTTGATCCGGTGGTCAAGAAGTATCACGCAGTCGGAAATGTATTCCTCCAACCCGTGCCTCGTCAAGCTTCCGTTACCCCTCTCCGCCGTGATGACGGCCGTCACCCCCTTGTCCTTCAACCAGCGGAAGAGCCGCCGGAGCTCCGAACGGAGGATGGAAAGATTCGAGAAGGCGGAGAAAAGCACCTCGATCGTATCCAACACCACCCGTTTCGCCTTGATGGAATCGATTTCGTTTCCCAGACGGACAAAGAGCCCCTCCAGATCGTATTCCCCCGTCTCTTCAAATTCACTCTGATTGATCTGGATGTGATCGAGAATGATTTTCTTGCGGGCAGAAAGTTCCTTCAGATCAAACCCGAGGGAGGCGACATTGACGGTGAGGTCATCCGCATTTTCCTCAAATGACAGAAAAACTCCCGGCTCGCCGTACTGTAGAGCCCCGCGGACAAGAAACTCCACCGCAAACAGGGTCTTGCCGCTTCCGGCGCTGCCGCAGACGAGCGTAGGGCGGCCCTTCGGCAGTCCCCCGAGGGTGATCTCGTCGAGGCCCTTGATACCGGTGGGGGCTCTGGAGACTGTCTGAAGTGCGGATCGAGGCTTCAATCTGGCCATAAGAGACCTCTGTTGAAGGGCATTGGTGCGAGCCTTGGTTGAATGGCAGAATCGATACTAGAGGTACCGACCTCCTGCTCTCGATCGGGGTGGGACCAGCGGAGAGCAATCGTTAGGAATAAAGTAAGGAATTCCGCGGGGATATTCAAATGGTGTTAAATTCTGGCGGCGTCTCAATTTGGCCGAACGTCTCTCCACCTCGTCATGCTGACATGCTCCTGGTCAGCATCTTTCAACTCTTTTATAAAGATCCCGACCTAAGACATGTCGGGATGACGAGAGAAGATGAAAATGCGGCACTGCCTAAGTTCTCAATTTGCACCCCCTCGCACCACGCACTGCTGGGATTGTGGAACGGCATATGAGGGGTAGGTAGCCGCAGCCTTCAGGCTGCGTTCCTCTTGTTCCGCGGGAGGCGGGGGGAGAAGAGATGAGGTCTCAACGAGCTATGCCGGAACCGTGGCAACAGTCGAGGGAGGCTTACGAAGGAGTAAAATTGAGGCCTTTGCAGCCAAGGCCCTGGAGGTGCCATGCTCCAGGACCTTCATCAATTGCTGTAACTATTTAATGAGGAGCAACTTCTTCATCGAGACGAAGGATCCGGCTTGCAGGCGGTAGAAGTATACGCCGCTCGGGAGACTGAGTGTCGCCGTGCTGGTATTGAACGGCGCCGTGTAGTCGCCGGCTTTCTGGCGCCCGTCCACGAGTGTGGCAACTTCAACACCAAGCAGGTTGTAGACCTTGAGAGAAACCTGAACAGCCTTCTCAAGGCTATATCGGATCCTCGTGGATGGATTAAACGGGTTTGGATAGTTCTGTAAGAGCGCGAATCTGAGAGGCCCTGAACCGTTCTTGACTCCGGTCACCGATGTCCCCGGCTCAACTGTATTGGCGTCCAGTGTAACCGCGGCCGTCCGCGCCAATGCCCTTCCGTTCAACGTTGCGCCCGTCGTGAGGGTGATCGAGGCCAGTGCCATAATCGTCCCCTCGAAGACGGAGGTCGTACCAAGAGTCGCCGAGCTGCCCACCTGCCAGAAGATGTTCGAAGCCTTGGCTCGGTTGCTGAGAATCACCTGTCGTCCGGACGTCGTGGTCAGTGTGGAAGCCATCTGGAAAATGAAGACCGCGTTCGCGTCACCCTGAGCGTCGAGCGTGAGATCGCCCGAGGAGATCTCGAGGGAAGAGGTGGAGGTATAGAGGCCGGGGGGGAGGGTTTGTCCGCCGAGATTCCCGGCGACCAGAATCGCACCGACCGTTCGTCCGGCCGCATCGTTATAGGCGGTCGTCAGATCGAGTTGCGCCTGGGCTGCGACGCTATCGCCCAAATGCGTCGCGCCGTTCACCGTTGGAGCACCGGTCAGCCCGGTGCCCGGGCTCACACCAACATCCCCGTTAATCGTTGTAGCGCCTGTATTGGTGACCGTAGAGCCTGCAAGCACCGCGAAATTGGACGCTGATCCAAGGTCGACGGCCGCCGGCGACTGGGAAACGCCGGTGGTGAAGCTCCATGCAAAGTTGGTTGCCAGCGCATTCCCCGCCAGGTCCCTGGCCCCGGTTGTCACTGTGGCCGTGTAGGCGGTATTGTACGCGAGCGTGCTTGAAGGGGTAAAGGTCGCCGTCAACCCCACGTACGTCACGGTGCCTGCCACAGCCGTTAGCCCTCGCGTCAGCGTGAAGTCGGTCGTGCTGATCGTAAGAGGATCCATCGCCTCACTGAACGTGGCGGTGATGTTCACGTTGATCGCCACGCCCGTGGCGGCATTCGCAGGGTCTGTGGAATTCGTGGTGGGTCGTGTCGTGTCCGATGAGTCGCCGGTGGTGAAGCTCCATGCAAAATCATTGAGCAGGGGATTGCCTGCGAGGTCCTTCGCTCCGGTTGTCACCGTGGCCGTGTAGGTGGTATTGGGAGCGAGATCGCTTCCCGGCGCAAAGATCGATGTCAATCCAACGTGGGTCACAGTGCCTGCCACAGGTGTTACACCTTGCCTCAGCGTAAAGGAGGCCGTGCCGACGGTAAGAGGATCCATCGCCTCGCTGAAGGTGGCGGCGATTTTCTTGTTGATCGCCGTACCGGTGGCGGCATTCGCGGGGTCTGTGGAATTCACGGTCGGTCGCGTCGTGTCCGGGGCCGCACCGGTAGTAAAGCTCCATCCAAAGTTACTTGCAATCGCGTTGCCTGCGAGGTCCTTCGTCCCGGTTGTAATCGTGGCTGTGTACACGGTGCTTGCTGCCAGATTGCTCCCCGGCGTAAAGGTCGCCGTCGTTCCAACGTAGGTCACCGTGCCTGCCACTGGAGTTACCCCTTGCATCAGGGTAAAGGTTGCCGTTGTGATCGTTGAAGGATCCATCGCCTCGCTGAAGGTCGATGCGATCTTCTTGTTGATCGCTAATCCGCTGGCGCCATCCGCAGGATCCGTGAAACTCACGGTGGGGGGTGTCGCGTCGGCTGAGATTCCGAATCCAACTGTATTGCCGTCTAATGTCACTGCCGCCGTCCTTGCCAGCGCTCTCCCCTCGAGCGTTGCGCCTGTCGTCACGGTGATCGAGGCCAAAGCCATGATCGTCCCCTTAAAGACAGAGGTCGTTCCAAGAGTCGCAGAACTGCCCACCTGCCAGAAGATGTTCGATGCCTTCGCGCCGCCTGCGAGGATCACCTGACGGCCCGATGTCGTGGTGAGTGTGGAAGCCATCTGGAAGATCCAGACCGCGTTGGCGTCACCGAGGGCGTCGAGCGTGAGATCGCCCGAGGAGATCTCGAGCGAGGAGGTGGACGCATAAAGACCGGGGGTGAGGGTTTGCCCGCCGAGATTCCCGGCGACCAGGACCGCGCCGGCCGTTCGTCCGGCCGCGTCGTTGTAGGCGGTCGTCAAATCGAGTTGCGCCTGGGCTGCGACGCTATCGCCCAAGTGCGTCGCGCCGTTCACTGTCGGAGCTCCGGTGAGCCCGGTACCAGGACTCACACCAAGATCCCCGTTCACCGTTGTCGCGCCTGTGTTGGTGACCGTCGAACTGGCCAGAACCGCGAACGATGTGGCCGATCCCAGGGCGACGGCCGCTTGCCCCGCCGCTGTGGCGCCGGTGGTAAAACTCCATGCGAGGTTGGTTGCGAGTGCGTTGCCTGCAAGGTCCTTGGTTCCGGTTGTTATCGTGGCCCCATAGACCGTGCTGGCCGCGAGATCGCCGGCGGGTGTAAAGGTGGCAATCTTGCTGATGACGTCATACGCGACTGTTCCGGTTACGGGAGTTACGCCGGGTCCTGTCACCAAAAAGTTAGCGGTGCTGATCGTTGCCGGGTCCATCGCTTCACTGAAAGTCCCGTTAATGCTCTGGTTGATTGCGACACCGGTGGCAACGTCGGCAGGGAAGGTGCCGATCACCGTGGGTGGGGTGACGTCCGCGGCTGCACCGGTGGTGAAGCTCCACGCAAAGCTATTGAGCAGCGGATTGCCCGCGAGATCCGTGGCCCCGGTTGTAACCGTGGCGGTAAACGTGGTGAGAGGTGCGAGATCGCCTGCCGGTGCAAAGGTCCCGGTCGTACCGACTGCGGCGTAGGTCACGGTGCCTGCCACAGGCGTTGTGCCCTGTTTCAGCGTAAGGGTGACCGTGCTGATGGTTAAAGGATCCATCCCCTCACTGAAGGTGGCCGCGATCTTCTTGTTGACAGCCACGCCGGTGGCGGCATTGACAGGGTCTGTGTGACCCACTGTAGGTGCGGTGATGTCCGGGGCTGCACCCGTCGTAAAGCTCCAAACAAAGTTACTTGCCAGAGTATTGCCCGCAGGGTCCTTCGCCCCGGTAGTGATCGTGGCTGTGTACACGGTGCTTGCGGCCAGATTGCCCCCCGGTGTAAAGGTCGCCGTCGTTCCAACATAAGTCACTGTGCCCGCCACAGGCGTTACACCTCGCATCAGTGTAAAGGTCGTCGTTGTAATCGTTGAAAGATCCATCGCCTCGCTGAAGGTCGAAGTGATCTTCTTGTTGATCGCTACTCCGGTGGCGGCATTCAGAGGATCTGTCAAACTCACCGTAGGAGGGGTTGTGTCACCCGTGATTCCCAATCCCACCGTATTGGCATCCAGGCTAACTGCGGCCGTCCGTGCCAATGCTCTCCCCTCGAGCGTTGCGCCTGTCGTCAGGGTGACCGAGGCCAAAGCCATGATCGTTCCCTTGAACACAGAGGTCGTTCCAAGAGTCGCCGAGCTGCCCACCTGCCAGAAGATGTTCGAAGCCTGGGCACCGCCACTCAGGATCACCTGACGGCCCGAGGTTGTGGTGAGGGTAGACGCCATCTGGAAGATCCAGACTGCATTGGCGTCGCCCAGGGCGTCGAGCGTGAGGTCGCCCGAGGAGATCTCAAGTGAAGAGGTTGACGTGTAAAGACCGGGGGTGAGGGTTTGCCCGCCGAGATTCCCGGCGACCAGGACCGCACCGACCGTTCGTCCGGCCGCGTCGTTATACGCGGTCGTCAGATCGAGTTGCGCCTGGGCTGCGACACTATCGCCCAGATGTGTAGCGCCGTTCACTGTCGGGGCTCCGGTGAGCCCGGTACCCGGACTCACACCCAGATCCCCGTTGACCGTCGTAGCTCCGGTGTTGGTGACGGTAGAGCTGGCCAGAATCGCAAACGTAGTGGCCGATCCAAGCGCGACGGGCGCCGGCGATTGAGAAAGAGCGATGGAGGGCAGCATCAAAGCTGCCATCAGTCCTGTTTTGAGTGGGACACGCAGGAAGCGGGTCCATCTGTCTAAGAAAGTTGCCGGATCATTCGTATATTTTTTCATAAATCTCTCCATGGAGTTATTGTCCATTCAAGTGAGGTTGGTTTTGGTGCAACGCCGCCGGTCATGGCTGCGCCGGTAACTGTGAACGACTATCGATGAACGATTGAGTCATGCTTAACGCCCATGGGTTGGCTTGCGGCGCTTACGTGGATGGAATGCAAATGGTTTTTCGCAAAGCGTTCGCCTCCGATCATGGGAATTCTGGATCAGAAAAGTTGAGATCCAGTCCAACAGAGACCGGATCTCAATTCATCGAGCACCGCTAAGATACAACCAAGTAGAACGAGGAATCAATCGCCCAAGGGGATGAAAAGGGGATTACTCCATTAGGGTGGGAAATAATTGACGGCGCCGTTGAGCGATTGAACAGCTCGGCCGTCCGGCGAGATCCTTCGGTCGCTCCGCGACCTCAGGATGACAAAAAGAAAATGGCAGCCTCACGCAAGAGCCGCTTACACCAGCCTGCTCCTCAGCGCCTTTGCGACGGCTTCCGATTTCGAATGGACTTCAAGCTTCTTATAAATGCTCTTGAGATGCCGCCGGACGGTCTCCTCGCTGATGAAGAGCGATTCCCCGATCATCTTGTAGCTCTTCCCCTTGCAGAGGTGAGCAAGGACCTCCATCTCCCGGGGCGTCAGGAGGTGTTCGCTCGTGCGTTGAAACGATTTCGTCACCATCCGCGCGATCTGAGTGCTCATCGGAGAGCCCCCCTGCCTGACCTCCCGCATCGCCTCGAGGATGCGGTTCGCAGGCGTCTCCTTCACGAGATATCCGCATGCGCCCGCGCATAACGCCTCGAAAACCATCTCGTCATCTTCGTGGACGGTCAGCACGATGAAATCAAGGTTCGGATGCCGCTCTTTGATTCGCCTGATACCCTCGATTCCCGACATCCCGGGCAGCCCGATATCCATCAAGACCACATCGGGCACATTCGAATCGATCCCGGTAAGCGCCGACATGCAATCCGGGTACCGTCCCTCGCAGGCGAACCCCTCCGTCTCGTTGATCAGAACGGCGAGGCTCTCGCGAATGTCTTCGTCGTCTTCGACGATGGCCACGTTAATCAATCGAATTCCCCCGCTCTCTTCCGGGGCCTGAAGGCAATTTTCCGGAGAACGTAATCACGGTTCCTTTTCCACCCGAAGAAGTTATCGTGAGCTCCCCCTGGATTTTTTCCGCCCTCTTTTTCATCCCGTCGATCCCCTGGCCCGAAGAAGGAGAATGCTGATCGAACCCTTTCCCGTCGTCGGAGAGGCGGACCGTGAACGTGCCGCCGTCATGAGTCACATCCAGCGTCACATTCCGGCATCCGGAGTGCTTCGCGGCGTTATTCATCGCTTCCTTGAATATGAGGAGGAGATGGCGCCGCCAATCGATCGCGAGGGGGATCTCCTCGATGCCTCCGGCCGTTCCGTGCGCCCGGAACGCTATTCCCGAACCGTCGAAGAGGCCGTCGCCGAAATCCTTGAGCCGGACTGCGATATCCCCGGCTGAATCCTTCTCCGGATTCAACGCCCAGAGGAAATCGCGCATGCTGGTGGAGAGTTCGTCCGATGTCTCGATGATTTTGTCGAGTTGTCCTCCCTTGTCGCCCCCGTTTTGCGCCAGCCTCCGCTTCATCACCTGGCTCAGAAGGGAGATCTTCGTCAGCTTGTGCCCGAACTCGTCGTGAAAATCGTCCGCCGCTTTTTGGCGCACTCTCCGGTTCTCCGCGGCGCGCACCCGCTCGAGCTCGGTGATCCGCCTTACCTGTTTTTCGACCCGGTAGCGGTTCAGCAGGAGAACGCACCCGAAGACCCCTGCCGCTGCCAAGCCATAAAACCATGCTGTGTTCCAGAATGGCGGCGTGATCACGATTTTCATCGACGCGCCTGCTTCGTTCCAGGCCCGGTCACTTCCCGCCGCCTTCACGCGGAAGAGATAGGTGCCCGGGGGAACGTTTGTATATCTCGCAAACCTGTTGTTGCCCACCTGGACCCAATCCCTGTCGTACCCTTCCAGCATGAACGCGTATTGATTCGCCGCCGGCCTCGCATAATCCAGCGCCGCAAACCCGAAGGCAAAGAAATTGTCCTTGTAAGAAATCTGCACCGAATCGAAGCTCTCTCCCTTTCCCACGAAATTCCAGTTCGTATTATCATACAGCATGAATGCCGTGATCGCCACGGGGGGAACAAACGGCATCGAGGGTATTTTCTCCGGGGCCTTCGCCTCGTCGAAGAGGGCCTCCCCGCGCGGCAGGAGTTTCTCCACCCCGCCCTGGCGGGTCGCGATCCAGATGAGGCCCGAGCGGTCTTCCATGATGGCCGTGACGTCGCCCGCACCCGGCGAGGCGGGGTAGGCCGAACCGGTCAGAACATTTCCGGAAAGTTGATTGCGAACGTCCAGGCTCATAACTCCGTTCCTCGAACCGATCCAGAGCACGCTCCTCCTGTCGACAATGAACGCCGTGGCGGAATCAATCCCGGACTTTCCAGCTGTTCCCCGGCCATAGGGAGCGAACTTGTCCGCCTCAGGGTCGTACACTGCCACCCGACCCGCCTCCGTACACGCCCAGATCTCTCCGCGAGAGCTCACCTGAAGCATGACGCCCCCGTCTCTCCGCGGGCCCGCTTTGCTCGAAGGGTCCAATTGGTAATGCGACACCGTCTTGTGGTCCCGGCCGATCCGATCGATCGTGAAAGCGTCCTTCCCCACCCAGAGATTTCCCGAATAATCCTCCGCGATCGAATGTACCCTCTCGTTCACTCCCTGAGGGACTTGAGAATCCTCAACCGGACTTTCGATCGCCCTGGTTACCGGATCCATTCGTTTCAATCCCGTTCCGGTCCCCAGCCAGACGCTCCCTTCATGGCCGGCACAGATCGAGCGGATCGATTCACGGTCATCCGATAAGGCGCCTCTGATTCTGGAAATTCTCCCGCTGGCCTCGTCGATCAAGTTCAACCCTCCTCCGACCGTCCCGACCCAGAGCGATCCCTTGAGGTCATCGGCGAGGGAGACGACCTCGTCGGCGGCAAGCGAGCTGGAATCCTTCGGGTCGAAGTTATAGGAGAGAGGCGCATCGCCGGCGTACCGCAGAAGCCCGTGCGTCGTCCCGAACCAGAGAAACCCGCGCGCGTCCTGTGCCATGCACCGGACAACCTTGTTCGGGGCACCCGAGCCGAGCGGAATATGGGCGAGTGTGGACTTCTCTCCTCCGATCGCTGCGGTTGCGATGAGACTTTCGATAACGAGCATCGGGATAATGAGCAAAGCCATCCCGCGACCGGAAGGCCTCCCTTTCATCGATTTGACGGGTTCCATTCATCAAAAATAGACATTTTTGCGCTCTGAATCCATGCCCCGAACGGGTCAATTAGCCTCTCCTGACTCCTCCCCCCGACTTCACCGGGTTGTCCCCAAACAGGCGCCACCCGGCGGGGGTCTTGTGACAATCCTTTTACAAATCTGTGACAATCCGGCCTCTCCATTTTCGTACGATGCTTCCATGACAAACCGCATGAGAGAGGATTCCATGTTCACGCTCGGGTTGCGCTTCTGTCAATAATCACCACAACTCAACCACATAGGAGGTACGATCCATGAAACGATTGTTCCAGCTTCTTGGAGGTTTGCTCGTAGTTTCGGTCTTCGCCTTTTCTCACGGCACAACCATCACACTCCTGCACGTCAATGACACACATTCGCATCTCGACGCGTTCGGTCCCAAAGACGCAAACCTCAACGGGATGCTCGGCGGAATTGCAAGAGCGGCGACAGTCATCGGCACGGTGAAAGCCACCGAACCAAATGTACTGCTTCTGCACGGGGGAGATGTGTCCGTGGGCGATCCATTCTATAATGTGTACTTCGGTGTTCCGGAATATCAGCTCATGCTCCAGCTCGGATTCGACGCAATGGCCGTCGGCAACCACGAATTCGATTTCGGACCCGGTCCTCTCAACGATGTGCTCACGACCGCTTTCGGGGCAGGGTCGTTTCCCCTTCTCTCTGCAAACCTGAACATGGATGAATTCCCGGCGCTCAAGAGATGGATACAACCGTCAATCATGAAGACCGTCGGCGGCGTGAAGATCGGGATCATCGGATTGACGGTTCCGGGTAATCCAACCTACAATCCCGCCCCTGTCATTGTTCGCGAGGATATTGTTCGGATCGCCCAGGAGACCGCGGACACCCTTCGAAAACAGGGCGCCAGCGTAATCATCCTCCTGTCGCATTGCGGAATCTATCTCGACAAAATCGTTGCCGCAAACACCACGGGCATCGACTTCATCGTCGGCGCTCACGATCACTTTCTCTTCGAGCAGCCTGTGATGATCACCAATGCTCTGGGGAAGAAAGTCCCGATCTTTCAGGCAGGTGAGTTCTACAAATACGTTGGTGAATTGCATTTCACCGTCGACAACGGCACCGTGACGATGGATGACTATAAAATCCTGCGCGTGGATTCCACCGTCACACCCGACCCGACCATCCAGGCAGTCATAGAGAATTTGAAGGCGGGAATTGTCGCCCAGTACGGCGACCTCTACCACACAGAGGTAGGGAGAGCAACACACGACCTCGATAAGAGATTTGACCCCTCCAGCCCGCTCCGCGACACGCCGATCGGAAATCTGGTGACCGATGCATTTCACAACAGGACCAAAACGGACTTCGCCATCACGGCTCTCGGATTGATTTCCGAGAAACTCTATGCCGGTCCAATCGTCGGAGCCGATGTCTTCCGATCGCTGGCGTACGGGTACGATCCCCAGACCGGCCTGGGGCTCCATATCGCGACGCTGAAAATCAGAGGATCCGAATTGGTCAAGGGATTGGAATTCGGACTTTCGCAACTTGAGATTTCCGACGACATCTTCCTCCAGGTGTCAGGAATGACATACAACTACGACCCGAACCGACCGCTTGGAAGCCGTGTCGTCAGGGGGTCGATCAAGATCGGCGGCCGCCCGTTCATCGCCCACGCGATCTACTCGGCGACCGTGAGTGAGGGAGTCGTACTGCTCCTGGGGAAGATTGGGATCACAGTCGAAGATGTGCAGATTCTCCCGGACTTTGAGTTCACCACGCTGCGTGATTACATCCAAAGGCTTGAAACCGTGAACACTGTTGCCGAGGGCCGGATATGGGACAACACTGTACACGCGGCGAAAAGGAGCGATCTCATCGCGGAGGGTGAGTCGTCCTCCAATTTTCCGAACCCGTTCAATCCGACGACGACGATCAGGTTTACTCTTCCTTCGAAATCGTACGTATCGCTGAAAATCTATGACGTTCTGGGCCGGGAAGTCGCCGCTCTGGTTCAGGACGAGCTTCCTGCGGGAACCTACGCACAGCAATGGAATGCATCATTGTTGCCGAGCGGTGTCTACTTCTATCGTCTACAGGCCGGTGGGGTCTCAGATGTGAAGAAGATGTCACTGATCAGGTGAGTGTCGGTCCCGATGGTAGCGTCGCATTTTCATCGAACATGTCATCCTGAGGGAGCGTAGCGACCGAAGGATCTCGTCTTTCCGATCTGCGAGATCCTTCGCTTCGCTCAGGATGACAAAATAAGACACTACCCGCCTGATAGATCAGTTGAGAATCAACACGGAGGTTCGTATCTTCGGACACACGAAACAAGAACGAGCCTCATCAAATCACTGGAGTAATGCCATGGAAATCAGCCGGACACAAGCGCCGAAGGCGACCCCGAGCCCTGATTTTGTAATGGGAATGTGAGCCCATGATGAACTCCTGTTGTACATCTTCCTCCCTTCCCGGGACGAACAAGTTCTTTTCCAAGTCGTCGAAGAGGTATCTCAAGCAGTTCCGAAAGCGCGGGCTCGCGAAAGAGCAGCGCCTTCTCCTGGAAGGGATGACGCTCTCCCCGATCGCCGGGAAGGCTATCCTCGATATCGGATGCGGCATCGGAGGTCTGCACTTCTCTCTGTTGGAACGGGGCTCTTCGCATGCGACCGGCATCGACGTCTCGGAAGGGATGTTAGGGGCGGCGAAGTCGCTTTCAAGCGAACTTGGATACGATGGCCGAACGAGCTATGTTCTCGGAGATTTCATGGAGATGAACGGAGGCATTCCGGTTGTTGACATCGTGATTCTCGACAAGGTTGTCTGCTGCTACGGGGACGTGGACTCCCTGGTCGGGAAATCACTCGACAAGACAAGAAATCTCTATGCAATCTCTTTTCCGAGGCCCCACCGGATCAACCGAATGATGATCGGGACCGCTACCCTTTTCGCAAAAACCTTCAGGCGGCCGTTTCATCCCTACTGGCATGATTGGAACCGGATGGTGGGGTTGATTCGGGAAAAAGGGTTTACGCAGATCTACTCGGGCGAGACTCTCGAGTGGGCCGTGAGAGTCTTCGAGCGATCCTGATTCCAGGTGTGAACGCATGGACCGGACAGGTCATTCGAACCCAAGAAGAGGGTGGAATCCGGAAGCTGAGCCGGCGGATCCCTCGCCTCATTTCTCCTCCGGCGAGTTCATATCGACTGAAGTTCTGCTCGTATTCTTGTTGGAGGTTGACGTGCTACCACCCTGGATTTTATCGACAGTCTCTTCAATCTTCTTAATGAGTCGGAGTGTTCTACCAATAAACCCTCTTTTTCTATAATTGATTGTTGTTTGTATTTCCTCAATCTCTTTTCCCAGTTCCACTTGCAGCGATGGCGATTTGGAAATTGACAGGACCTGGGAGGGGTATACGCTTCGATGCCCGGTGATCAGGAAGCTCACAACACATGCGAGAGTTGCGTAAGGTGCAATAGCTGGACCAAATAACTCTACCGCCATAATGCTCGCTGCGATCGGGGTATTGGCAGCGCCGGCGAGCACGCTCACGAGGCCGATCGCTGCGAACGTCGCAGCGTTCAAATTCAAGAGATGGGCAAATGTCACACCGGCAGTTGAACCGACAAAGAAGATAGGCGTGACGATTCCGCCACTTCCGCCGAAGCTCAGGGTAACACTTGTAAATATGGGCTTCAATAAGAACGCGTACCAATCAATTCCTTCTCCCCGCAAACTAGATTCGACTGATTCAAGGCCGAGGCCGAGGTAACGCTTTGAAAAGAGATACGTCAGAGGAACCAGAACCGCACCTCCTATCACCCCTTTCAACGGGACCCAGAAGTGCATTCGTTTCGAAATCTTTTCTCCCCATTTAAGGATTTCAATAAGAAAGATCGAACACATGCCGAAGAAGAGCCCCGCAAGGAGGACTTTCATCAAGAATCCTTCTGAGAAAACCGGAATCACACTCACCGCTTCGTGGAAGTAAGTAATGCCGAATGACGATGAGACTTGATAAGCGATAATGCCGGCGATGAACGATGGCAGTAGAACGTCATACAGTAAGGCTCCCACGAACAATACTTCGACGCCAAAGATCGATCCCGCAATCGGGGTTCCAAAGACGGAGGCGAAGCCCGCGCTGATTCCACAAATTACCATCTTCTTGCGATCATGTTCATCAAACCTCAGGAGATCGCTAAACAAAGACGTAAGACCTGCGCCGATCTGTGCACACGGACCTTCCTTGCCAGCGGATCCTCCCGTCGCAAGAGTAACTATTGTGGCAACAAGCTTCACCGGAACGACAACAACAGGAATCTTCCCGGCTCGCTTGTGAATGGCCTGGATCACTTTCTCTGTGCCGTGCCCTTCCGCATCGGGGGCGAGGTATTTGACCAATAGCGCACTTAAGAAGAGTGACACTGGGAGAAGCCAGAACAAGTCAGGATGTTGCGAGCCCAGCCCGGTACTCCAAGTGAGAGTTTTGAGGAACACCGTTACGGCTCCTCCGACAATCACACCCGCTATCGTTGCAAGAAATACCCACTTGATGATGCTTAGAAAAAGGACTGTCGATTCTGTAACTGATTTCGTCATGAGAGATTCTTAGCGCGGCATGTTGTTATCTGACATACGGCGCAAGACTTGGAGAGCTTGGGAATCATGATTCAAGATGTTTGTGCCACTCCATAGAGCTCTCCATTATAGAATGGCGCGAATGCGGCAATCAATGCCAATTCGAATGATTGTTGTCGATTCAACATATCCTTTGTCAATATTCCCCAGGTGCCCTGGTTTCCACGAACGTCATTCATTTGCACAACTTCATCAATGACATCACTCAACTCCCGATTCTTATTCATCACCTCTTGTGCGATACTGTCGGGGACGAGCACGTTTCCTGAGCTTCCAAAGCACCCTCTTTTCCCATTACTCACATACGCCCAGCTTTGAAGAAACACAAGTTTCTTACCGCTCTCTTTCAGCGAATGCAACCCGCCTTCCATACCGATATAGTAATCAGCTTGCTGATGGGCTGAAGAATGCACCTGCTGAAGCGATTCGACTCGCCGTTTCGCTCCACCGAGAAGTTCGTCCATGGTTCTTGGCATAGACGGTCCGCCGCCAATTTCATAAGTGAGGAACGTCGCCTCTTCACTCTTGATTGCGAGCAGGTGATGAACGGCTTGAAAAACTCTTTTCACTGCATCAATTTTCGGCTTGCGTTGGCTGGCAATAGCGATGAGCATAGAGATGTGATATAATGTTGAACTTTGATCTCCCATGTATTTGCCAACATGAAACTACTAAGTTTCTCCACCACAGGCAAATGGGATCGGTTGTTGTGCCCCTTCCCAGCAGCTTGATCTGAATAGCTCCATATCGCTTCCCGCAGTACAACGTATCAGCAAGGGCCCAGGTGCCGTCGAGGAACATGCGAGGGGTAAACTCCAAGAAGCAGAAGCGTTTGCCTGCTGGAAGAGGTTCGAGTTGCCTTCCCGTTCTATCTGAAGTTGCCGGACAGGAAATCATACCAGGCGAGGAGTATCACTTCAACGTGATCCGACGCGAATCGAAAGCGCAACCCTTCATCCCTCACTCCCGTCCGATTGCCGCATTTGCCCGCAATTACAAGAAGTCTATTCTAACACATGGAATTCGATGCGCCGGTTGTTTGCCCGGCCTTCGTCCGTAGTGTTATCGTCGATGGGCTCGTCATATCCTTTACCGGAGACCGTGAGGCGTTTTCCGGATATTCCATTCCCCACCAGCCATGACCTGACTGCCTCCGCCCTGCGAAAGGAGAGTTGCTTGTTGTACGCTGCACTGCCAATATTGTCCGTGTGACCGACAATGAGAACATTGAGCTCCGGACTGGCATTGAGCGCATTGAGAGCCCTCGTGAGGATGATTTTGGAATCCACAGTCAGAGTCGCCTTGTTAAATTCAAAATTGACGCCCTTCAGAACAACGGTCTTGCCCTTTTCAAGAACGATGATGGTTGTGTCGCGCTGCTTTTGTTCCGCCAACCGGCGCGCTTCAGCATCGGCCAATTCCTTTACCCGCCGTGCCTCGGCATCCGCCAGTTCCTTGACGCGCCTTGCCTCTGCGTCGGCATCGGTCTGCTTCTTCACCCGCTGTATTTCTGCGTCGGCGGAATCCTTTAGACGCTTCGCCTGCGCGTCCGCATCTGCCTGCTGCTTCAAACGAAGTTCTTCCACCTCGGCCAATTGCTTGGCATGCCTTTCCTCTGCATCCCGTAGATGTTGCGCCTCTTCATCTTCATAGCCAGTACCGATGTAGAGGTTTACCCCCAGTTTTGCAGTTGCGTACCCGTCAAGATTCCCTCTCTTGAGGTCATCGGGATAGTCGTCTGTCACGCGGTAGCCTCCGTCGAGAACAATTGAGGCGTTGTTTGAGGGAAAGATTTCGAGGCCGACACCGAACGGAACGAGAACCGAAGGTATGAACTTGCTGTCGGGGACATAGTTGCCCGCGCCATCCAATCTCTTGAACAGCAACACACCGATGCCGCCGTAGACATAGGGATTAGCTACACTCCCCGACGCAAAATGGACCCATACGTTAGCCGACGCGGGAATCGCGTTCAACTTCAAATAGTCGGACACCTGACCCGTGTTCGCGGACTTCTGCTCGGATTTCAGTTCTTCATATCCCGCGAGAATGCCCGCGGAGAATGCCGGAGTGATGCCGTACCGAAGCATGAAATCTCCACCCGGCCCGACCAGCACGTCGCTGTAATCGTTAATCCACATATTGCCCCCGCCGTGAAAGCCGAGAACCCATCGCCCTGCCGTATTCTGTGCGAATCCCGAATCGACGGGTACGAGGATGACGGAGAGCAGCGCAAACATGATCGGAACCAAGGCCAAGAGAGAATGCTTTTTCATATGCTTCTCCTTAGATGCTTGTTTGGGTTTTGTAATCACGTTCGTTTCAGTGGCAGCGCCCTTGTCTCAAAGCAGTTGTTGGTGGTGTGGCAAAAAGGGCCACTCGTAGCTTTGAAGCGCTAGCTCAAATTTATTAGTTAAGATCTTATGTTCATAGTTAAACTCTTTTAATGAGCACTGAGCGGGGAAGGTGTCTCGAGGGAAAAAGGGCCAAAACAAGTGCCGCAGCGCGAATCGAACGCGCAACCCTCCGCTTAGAAGGCCACGGGACTGCCGGTTAGCGTTTTCAATTGAAGGCAGGGTAGATCTTGGTCGTAGAATATTACGAAATAAGTGTAATTTTTTCCTTAGCCGTTTTTATCTCATTTCGCATACATTATTTGCGAGAAATCGCTCCTTTTTTTTGACATTGGAGCACAAGTATGTGTAGATTGATCACCGAGTTTCTTCCAGGGTTCAGGCCAATCTCTCGCCAAGGTACTACAACTTCTCGCTCTGGAGGGACAGGCTCAAAGGATAAGCTGTTTTGCCTGTTTCATGCGCGCACGTTAATTCTGTCATCGAAGACTGACCATCGAAACGATCGACCATGGGAACAAATCTTCTTTTCTCGATTCTTTCTTTTGTGTTGTTCGGCACGTTGCTCGTGAGCGACAACAATCTCGTAACGAGCGCCATCCAGCTCTCCTCTGAAACCGAGGTCTCGCAGGCCGCATTCGCGTTGGCACAATCTGTGATCGACGAGGCGAAGACGAAAGCATTCGATCAGAACACTGTGGCCGGAGAGGTTGCCGATAGTTCGTTCATGAGCGCGACGCTCGGGCCGAACGGCGGTGAATCGATCGGCTTTCCCGACACCCTGGCAGCGTCCGGGTATAAATCGTCAAGTATCTACAACGATGTGGATGATTACAACGGTTATTGGCGTCTGGTGCGAACCTCCTCCCGAAAGGGCGACACCGTGAGGGTGGCTGTGAACTACGCGAACGTCGGGAATCCCGACGCGTCCCTTCCAGGCAGGAATTATGCAAAGAAAATGACCGTCACCGTATCGAGCCCGTTCGTCTCGAGGTCTTATTCATTCTCCTATGTCTTCTCATACTGATGCCCCATGGCTTCTCTCCTCGATAATGTGATGTCTGTCATTCTCGGAGGGGCCGTGTTGTTCCTCCTTGCCGTCCTCATGCTGACCATGCGCACCGCTTCTACCGGCCAAACGCTGGATACGACGGTTCAATCGAATTTGGCGACCGTCACCGACATCATTGAGAATGATTTCCGAAGAGTCGGATACAAAGTGGCGGTGCCTCCATCGGACAGCGCGATTTATTATGCCACCCCCGACTCGATCAACATGAAGGGCGATATCGACAGTAACGAGACCGTCGACAACATCTGGTATTACTGGGGAAAGACCAGGCCGGCCGGCAATGTGAACCCGCAATCCCGTTACCTCTACCGGAGCGTGAATGGTGTCGTACAGGTGATGAACGACGGCATCACACTCCTCCACTTCGCGTATTTTGATTCCCTGGGAAACCAGCTTACGGCAAGCCCTCACGTCGCAAGCCCCTCAAAGATCAATTCCGTCAAGGTGACGATCAATCTGGCCAGCCCATTCCCATCCCAGATCAGCACGCACGACACCACCTATTCGTATGCGAATTGGGAACAGACACTCAAACCTCGTAATCTCAAGGTGCACTGATGTTAGGCCGGGCTTCCATTCTTGCAGTCTTAGCGATGTTCGTGCTCTCGGCGATGATTCTGCGTACAATATCGCGATCGACGACCGCTCAAAGCGATAACCTGATCCGGTACAACCAGCGAATTACCGGAAGGAATGTCGCACAAACCGGTGTGAATCTCGCCCTCCGGAACCTTGCGTCCAATTCCCTCTGGAGAGCGGGCTACTCTTCTTTGAGCGTTGCGGGCGGTACTGTTTCAGTTAGTCTCAGGGACACGGTTTACAAACGAGACGCTGTGTCGCCTCTCATCGCGGCCATCAAGATTACTTCGGTTTCAACGGTCCCATTTCTGACCGCTGTGAGCGACGTTTCGCGCCGGGACACGGTGTTCACGACGATCGCATACGTACCGAGGGGTTTCGTCCCGAAAGGTCCGCCCGGTTTCGGAATCACGGCGGTGGTGATGACACACAATCCCATCACCACCAGCGGCCACCTCATTATCGACGGGGAAGACCACGATACCACGGCCCAAGCGACGTTGCTCCCCGGCCAGGGCACATTAGGTATTTGGACAACCAGCACGCTCACCCAGAAGGGGAATTCCAGGATCGGCGGGACAAACATCGGCACGGTCGATATCACGCCGGCAGGGAACGCAGATACGAGCATCATCCGGCAACATCAACCGGAGCCCTACCCGGCGTCACCCGACAGCGTCATGGGAGGGACGGTCAATGGCTATCCGGAAGGAACGCTGAGGTCGATCGCGCAGAGCGGTATCAACGGCAGTCAGTACGTAACCAATCCGTCGAATCTCCACTCTCCTTTTTCAGGCGTGACGTATATCGAACTGCCGCCCGGGGGTGCATGGGTTCCAGCCGAAATCTCCGGTTCGGGAATTCTTGTCGTGCATAGCAGCGCGAGGGATGCGGTGATGGGCAACGTTCACGGCACATTCCAGGGGATTATCATCGCCGATGACATCGCCCACATAAATTCAGGCACAACTATTTTGGGCGCGATCGTCGCGCTCTCAACGGATCCCTCCAAATTCAACGACTTCAGCAACGGAACTTCGAGTATTCTCTATTCAAGCCTCGCCATCGAGCAGGCGACCGCTCGTATCCAACCGATCGTGATTAACACGTACACCAACAAAGTCATCGCCTGGTGGGAATAGGGTTCGTCCCAACAACTCCATCTTGCATTTCCCGATCCCTTCGATTCTGCGGGCAGTTCTGTTGGCAGGGGAGGTGTCGGGAGGGAAACACCGGCAGGAACAAGTGACCCCGGCGCGAATCGAACGCGCAACCCTCAGCTTAGAAGGCTGATGCTCTATCCAGTTGAGCTACGGGGTCAGGTGGGGATTGTGCAGGAAAGTAAAGAGATTCGGGGGGAAATGCAAAAGCTGGCGGCGGCAGAATTTCAATTGCCCAACCGAAAGACCGCTTCAATTTCACCGAACATGTCATCCTGAGGGAGCGTAGCGACCGAAGGATCTTCCACGTCGACTTGCAAGATCCTTCGCTTCGCTCAGGATGACAAAATAAGACATTACCAAAATCCTCGAGCGGGTCGCTACAACGGATTTAAGGGCAGCGTCAGCGTGAATGTAGTCCCCCGGCCGGGAGCGCTCTCGGCGGTGACCCTTCCCCTGTGCGCCTCCATGATCCACTGCACGAAGGCCAGACCGAGCCCCGTTCCCCGCGAGTTGGCGCTTCCTCTATAGAACGGATCGAATATCCGGGGCAGATCTTCCGGCGAGATTCCCGCCCCGTTGTCCGAAAACTTCAGCAGCACGTTCGGCGGTTCGATCGAATACCCGATTTGAATTTTCCCGTTTTCCGGCGTGTGCTTCAGGGCGTTTTCCAGAAGGTTGAACAGGATCTGCCTGATCCGGTCGGCATCGCAGGTAAGAGACGCCGGCGGGGAGGAGCAAAACTCCACCGAAATATTCTTCGAGTTGGAGAGGATCACCGCATCCTCATGAAAATCCCTGAGCAGTTTTTGCAGATCGACGCCTGAGAGCTCGAGGCGGAACGTCCCCGATTGCATCGCGCCGAGGCTGAGGAGCGTTTCGACGGTCCGGCTCAGCCGGAGGATTTCATCATACGCGGAGACCACGACCCCGCGCAAGGAACTTTCCGGCATCCCGAGGTTCATGGCGCCCTCGAGTTGATTCCGGAGGATGGAAAGAGGAGTTCTGAGCTCATGGGAGGCGAGCGAGGAAAAACTGAGCGTCTTTTGGAGCGTGAGCCCCATCTTGTCGACCGTCTCGCCGATACGCTCCGCCAGACGGTCCATCATCAATGCCGTGTCGCCCGCGACCTGCTCCCGGGCGTCAAGCGCGCGCGATTGTGCGCCGGCCTGCGCTTCGAAGATCTCCCGAAAACGGGACTCGGATTGTTGCAGGGCCTCGAGGGCGCGCTTCTGGGCGCTGATATCTCTCGCCACGCCGAGAAACCCCCCCAGCGCCTCGTTCGACGCGATGACGCCGAAGGAAAAGCTCATGGCGACGAGCTCCCCGTTCTTACAGATCATTTCCCCTTCGAACGACGCCTCTTCGGCCTTCCCGCGGACCGCCTTCTCACGGTATTCGAGGAGCGGCTCCGGGCGGGAGAGGAATTCCTGCAGGTGCCGGCCGATCATTTCCTGTTCGGAGAATCCGAGGAGCGACTTCACCGGCCCGCCCATCATCCGGATCCGCAATTCGTCGTCCGTCTTGAGCAGAAGATCGTTCATTCCCATGAGGACCGTTTTGAGGATATCGTACGGGGTATTGACGATGATCCGGTGCCGGAAGACGAGATAGACCGAAAGCAGGAGCGCAACCGAGGAGGAATAGAAATACCAGACCCCGCTTCCATGAAAGAGCACCGAATTGATGGTTTGCGTGAACGGCCCCGGAAGGACGAGGAGGACCAGGACGATGCCCGTGAAAAAAAGGTTCGATTTCACCTCGCGCTCCGAGAAGAGCTTCAAGGTCGAATAGACCATCGCGACGCCGATGCTCAGGAACACCGACATCCAGATGATGTAGAAAATGAACCCGCTGTCCGACATCGAGCCATCGGACCGTACGGGGCCCGGGATCAATCCGAGGAGGAGCATCGCGAAGCTAAAGAATCCGGCGAGGTATATGGCCGCCATCGCGCCCCGTGATTTCAGGATCTGCTGCTGTTTGGAAAAGATCACGATGAAATGGAGGAAAAACGAGGGAAGAAGCGCGTAGCAGAACAGGAGCGAGTCCCCGATCCACTTCCGGGGCGGCCCCTCGAGGGGCTGGAAGGTTGGCATTCCCAGAGTGCCGAGGATGACCAGGCACCCGACGCAGAATGCGAAAAACCGGCTGAGGGGACTCGCCGGCAACCTGACGAGCACCAGTAGGGTGAGGAGGGAGTTGACGACGGCGTATGCGGCAATGATGTAGACTATTGACACGGCCGATTCCTTCTCAGGTGAGGGAATTCCGAAAAACCCACTTCTTCACTATCCAAAGGAGCGCCAGCACAATAACCGCCACAATCGTGCCGATGACCAGGTTATCCTCGATCTTCGTGAGAACGTACTCCCACTGATCACCGAGAGAGTAACCGAGCAGGATGAAGCTCGTCGACCAGATGAGAGCTCCGGAATATGCGTAGAGGGCAAATTTCGGAAGTTCGAGCCTGGATGCGCCAGCGACATACGCGGTGAGATGGCGGACTCCGGGAATAAAATAGCCGATCGGAAGCGTCCACTTGCCCCGGAGCAGAAACCACCGGTGGGCGGCGGCCAGCCGCTCCGGCGTCACGAACAAGAACTTCCCGTACCTCTGGATCAGGTAGAGCCCGACGAGCCGGCCCAGCCCGTAGCTGATCGTAATGCCGCAAACGCTCCCGAGGAAGGCGGCTGCGAGCGTCCCATGGAAGGTCAGCTGCTGCTTGTAGACCAGGTACCCTGAAAAGGTGAGGAGCGTCTCGTCCGGGACCGGAATCCCCACAATCCCGAGCATGAGAAGCGTGGAAATGCCGATGTAGCCGTAATCGGAGATCCAGACACTGATGAGTTCCATGGCCCTGATGCGCGTTCGGGAGATACGTCGGCGGGTAACCGTGCGCGCGCCTGTCGCGTCACCGGGCCGACGAAGGAGCAATAATCTATTAAAGATTCGCGGTAAACGCAAGAACAGGCAGTGCCGGGTGCTCAACCCTCGTTCCCACGCTCTGCGTGGGAACGCAAATGTCGGCCGCTCCGCGGCCGTGGACGCTGGAGCGTCCAAATATCCGCTCCCACGGAGACCGTGGGAGCGAGCGCGACCTGAAGGTCGCGCCTACCGATTCCTCGGGCATGGTCGTTTGGCGACCGATGCTTCGGGCTTGGTAGCCGCAGGCTTTAGCCTGCGGTCTTTTGGTTCTGAAGCGGCAAAGGCTCCCCGGATTTGATTTTACCTGCAAGGGATGCTATATTGATGGGCTTTCACAAATGAGGACACGCGGCATGACCGATCAAATCAAGTTGCTGGTTGTAGAAGACGAGGATTCTCTCAGATCGCTCCTCAAATCGGAGCTCGAGACCTACGGTTTCGCCGTGGACGAGGCGGATGGCGGGAACAGCGCCATGCAATCGCTCAATAGCAACCACTACGACGTCGTCATCCTCGACATCCGCATGCCCGACATCGACGGCCTCGAGGTCCTCCGGAACATCCGCCAGGAGAACCTCGCGGAGAAGGTCATCATGCTCACCGGAGTCAACGAGCTGAAAATCGCCCGGGACAGCCTTGAGATGGGCGCCAATGATTTTCTCACGAAGCCCTATGAGTTCAAGAAATTGCTGGAATGTATCAACCGCGTAATGAAAGAATAGGTCTGCAAGGCCCCCTGTAGCCTGTCCCGCGGCGTCCGCCGCCCACTCTCCTTGAAATTCCCTCGAAAAAGGAGTATATTAACGGAGCCTCCCGAAAAAGACCGATCAAGAGAGGATGCAGGATGTGTCCGGGAATGATCGGGTAGATGGCGGAATTGGCATACGCGCTAGACTTAGGATCTAGTGGGGAAACCCGTGGGGGTTCAAGTCCCCCTCTACCCACAGATCGGTCGCGGTAACCGGGAGGTACAACGTGCATTCCCTCTTATGATGGATATATCGATCACCGACATCAACGACGTCCGCAAGGAAATCCAGGTCACGGCCTACGCCGATGACCTGCTACCCCATTTCGAGAAGGCCTACAGGGAGCAACTCCCGAAGATAGAGATCAAGGGGTTTCGCAAAGGAAAGGTCCCTCTCGACCTCGTCAAGAAACTCCACGGCGAGGCCATCGAGCACGACTCGCTCGATACCATCGTGAACGACGTCTACCGGCAAGTCGTCCAGGAGCGGAATATCCAGCCGATCGGAGACCCAGTCCTCACCAAAATGGATTACCGGCGCGGCGAGGCGCTGACCTTCAAGATCTCCTACGAGATCGCCCCCGTGTTCGAGCTGGGGGAGTACAAGGGGATCGCACTCGAGAAACCCGTCCACAAGGTGACCGACGCGGAGGTTGAAAGCGAACTCCTCAGGCTCCGGAGATCAGACAGCACGATGTCCGAGGTTCCGGCGGCCGCGGACGACGAGCACGTTCTTACGGTCGACATCCAGGAAACCGACCCCGCGGGCAGCCCGCTGATCGGAAGGAAGACCTCGGACGCGCGGCTTCACCTCGCCGACGAGTCGATTTTTGCGGAAATCAAGGGCGTGTTGCGGAATGCCGCGGCCGGATCGACCCACCGGGTGACGGTCACCGCCGAAAAGGAAGGAAAGAAAGAGCCCGCCCACCTGGAAATCAGCGTGAAAAAGGTGGAGAAGATGAATCTGCCGGAGCTCGACGCGGAGTTCGCGAAGAAACTGACGAAGGGAAAAATTCAGACCCCCGAGGAGTTCCGCAAGAATCTTAGAGAAGACCTGGAGCGCTACTGGGAGGACCGGAGCGAGCGGATCGTGGCGGACGGGCTGATCGGCGAGATCGCCCGGCGCCATGACTTCACCGTTCCCGACACGCTCGTGAAAGGAATCCTCGACTCCCTGCTGGAAGAGTTCAAGAACCGGAACCCCGGAAAGAAGCTCCCCCCCGATTTCGACGAGAAGGATTTCATGGAGAAGAACCGGCCCTACGCGATCTTCCAGGCCAAATGGTTCCTCATCCGGGAGCGGATCATCGAGGCGGAAAAGATTCAGGCGGAGGACTCCGATCTCGAGCGCCTGGCGGACCAGGAAGCCTCAAAAATCGGAATCGAAAAGGACCGCTTAGTGACTTTCTACAAATCGTCGGATACGGTCAAGAACAGGATCGTTTCCGACAAACTCCTTGCATTCCTGAAGGAGCAAGCGCACATCACCGAGAAAGTCGTCGACGACCAGGATGGCGGACGCCTCGGACCAACTCCCTGAACAAGAAAGGTAACCAGATCAATGCCGACACCAATCTATAACCAGCTCGTACCCATTGTCATCGAATCGACCGGCCGCGGCGAGAGGGCCTACGATATTTACTCGCGGCTTCTGAAGGAACGGATCGTCTTCATCGGCACGCCCATCGACGATACCATCGCCGGCCTCGTGATCGCGCAGTTGCTCTTCCTCGAATCCGAGGACCCCGAGAAGGACATCCATGTCTATATCAACAGCCCGGGAGGGAGCGTCTATTCCGGGATGGCGATCTATGACACCATGCAATACGTACGCCCCGATATCTCGACGATGTGCGTCGGGATGTCGGCGAGCATCGCCGCGATCCTTCTCGCGGGCGGCACGAAGGGGAAACGGACCGCCCTCCCGAACTCCCGCATCATGATCCACCAGCCGTGGGGCGGAACCCAGGGCACCGCCTCCGATATCATCATCCAGGCGGAAGAGATCCTGCGGATCAAGAAAAGAATCAACGAAATCCTCGCCGGCCATTGCGGGAAATCGGTGGACCAGATCGAGAAGGACACCGACCGCGACAACTACATGACTTCCGAAGACGCAAAGAGCTACGGCATCATCGACAGCATCCTCGTCAAGAAACCTAAATTGGACGGCAAAAAGGAGAAGTAGCCGATGGCACAGAAAGGGAAGCCGGACGAATCGATCCGGTGTTCGTTCTGCGGACAATCAGCCGACAAAGTCCAGAGCCTCATCGCAGGGCCCGAGGCGTACATCTGCGACGGCTGCGTTTCGAGCTCGGTGGACATCCTTAGAAACAACAAGGCGGTCACCGCCGGGAAGCAGCCGGGGTCAAGGCCCCCGTTCACCCCCCTCCATCTCAAGCGCGCACTCGACGGGTACGTGATCGGCCAGGAATCCGCGAAGAAAACGCTCGCCGTCGCCGTCTACAACCACTATAAGCGCATTGAGTCGAAGGCGCACATGCGCAACCTGGACGACGTCGAGCTTGAGAAGAGCAACATCCTTCTGCTCGGCCCCACCGGCACGGGAAAAACGCTTCTCGCCCAGACGCTTGCGCGGATCCTCGCGGTACCCTTCGCCATCGCCGACGCCACCACTCTGACCGAGGCGGGCTATGTCGGCGACGACGTGGAAACGGTTCTGGTGCATCTCCTGCAGAGCGCCGACTACGATGTCGACAAGGCCGAGCGGGGCATCGTGTACATCGACGAGGTCGATAAGATCGCCCGGAAAAGCGACAGCGTCTCGATCACGCGCGATGTCTCCGGAGAGGGCGTGCAACAGGCCCTTCTGAAGATTCTCGAGGGAACGATCGCCGGAGTGCCTCCGAAGGGCGGCCGCAAACACCCGGAGCAAAGCCTGATCAACCTGAATACAAAGAACATCCTCTTCGTCTGCGGCGGCGCCTTCGAGGGGCTCGAGCGGATCATCTCCCACCGGGTCCACCAGAACGCGATCGGATTCGGGGCCACCATCAGGGGAAAAAAAGACGACGCCCAGCAGGAGTACCTCCCGCTCGTGGAACCGGACGACCTCCTGAAGTTCGGCCTGATCCCCGAATTCGTCGGACGGCTTCCGGTCGTGGCGACCCTCCACCCCCTGCACGAGAAGGCGCTCCTCAACATCCTGACCGAGCCGAAGAATGCGATCGTCAAGCAGTACAAGAAGTTATTCCGGATGGAAGGCGTCGACCTGGAGTTCGAAGAGGGGGCGCTGAAACTTGTCGTTCAGAGGGCGATCGAGCGCGGAACCGGCGCCCGTGCGCTTCGTTCGATCATGGAAGAGACGATGCTCGACATCATGTACCAGCTCCCGGGCAGGCAGAACGTCGTCAAGTGCGTTGTCACACGCGAGACGGTGCAGAAGAAGCAGGAGCCGGTGTACCTGTACAAGGAGAGGAAGGCGTCGGCGTAAACCGACGCATTGACCCGCCTTAAAAGCCCGCAACCTGAAGGTTGCGGCTACCGATCCCTGGAGATCCTCCTGTTGCGGTAGGCGCGGGCTTTTGCCCGCCTCAGTAAATCCCCCGGTCGCTCCCCGATTTCGTCACCTTGATGTCCTGCAACTGCGGCGCCTTCACCTTGATCTCGAGCAGGTAATGCCTGTAGGTGCCGGTCGGAACCCACTGAAAATCCATCAGCCAGCAGTGAAGGTCCCTGGAGATCTGTACCTCCGGAGCAAGGACGTCCCGGTTGAGGACGTCGTACGCCGTGTTCAGCGAGATCTTCCAGCTTTCCGTGAGGTTGAAGTCGAGATGCGCCCGGAGGTTCGAGCTCCTGGTGTGAGACACCTTGTTCTCCGCGTAGTTCAGCGAGAGGGAGAGTTGCCACGGGATGCTGAAATCGGGCTCCTCGTTTTCAAGGAGGTTCGCATACCCGGATGCGCTCCGGGAGCGCACCGAGGAGTCGGGAGCGGAGGGCTTCTGGCCCGATGACCTCCGCTCTCCGGAAAGAGAGGTCGCGAGCGCGATCGAAAAATCGGTGAGGCGGGCCAGGCGGTGCTCTTCGTTGATCAGAAATTTATTGACCCGGATAAACTGCCCCGGGAAGACCTCCACGAGCTTATACAGGTCGAAACCGGCGCTTCCGCCCACGTCGAGCGCCTTGCCGATCCCCGTCCGGTAGGAGAGGCCGATGGGCGAGAAGTTCAGGCTGTCGGCGGAGAAATTGTAAGCGATTCCCGCTCCGAGGTTCAGGAGCTGGATCTTGTCCCCCTCCTTCCCCTCCTCGTGCGGGATGGTTTTCATCTCCAGGATGTTGCCGATATTCAGGTTCATCACCATCTGCTTGCCGGAAAGGTCGTCCCCCACCACCTGCTTAGAATAGGTGAAGGTGAGGCTCGGAGTGACGGTGTGGCGGAGGGCGGCGATGCCGAGGAGCCCCGGCTGGACGATCCCGTAGACTTTGGTGCTGGCGGAGAGCCCTGCGGAGAGTATGCCCGAGCGCTGGGATACGCGCTGATTGACGGTCGTCAGAGTGCTGTCCGCGGGGTTCAGCGCCGGGACGTCGTTGTCAGTGAACGAACGGTTGTCGGTGTAGCTGAGCGAAGGCGAGAGCGTGACATACCCGAGCTTCGGGGCGATGCTCAGAGATGCGCTCTGGTTGAGGCCCCGGATTTGATCGTACTCGAACGCGTCCACGGATCCGGCGGTATCGGCGCCTCCGGCGGTGAGCATCTGAATCCCCCCGATCGTCCTGTGGAGCCTCGCGATCCGGTTCGACGCGGTGGCGCTGTAGCTGAACCCGATGTCCTGGTAGAAGGGGCGGCCCGTCTCGTCGCCCTTCGACTTCCCCCACCGGAGAGGATAGCTGAGGCTGTGGTTGAAACTGAGAGAGGGAAGCGTCTGGTCGAGGCTCCCGTCGAGGAGATTCTGCTGGCGCGAGAGGCTCAGGGAGATGCTGTTCGGCGTCCCCTCCCAGGATTTGGAGAGCGTCGCGTTGGAGGTGACGTACTGGTCGAGCGCCTCGTTCAGATCGATGGTATTCCTGTAGGAGTTATTGCTCGCGAAGGAGAAGTTGGCGTTGAGATGCGTGGTCGGATCAAACTCCTGGCTGTGGACGATCCCCAGCCTGTACGATTCGTCCTCGGTGCGGCCCGGATCGGTGCTCTCGCCCGTGTGGAGCCGCTTGTACTCGGCGCTCAGCGAACCGCTGAAGTTGTACCGGAGCGCATACCGGTAGTTCGAATACCCCGCCCATCCCCCCTTCGAAAAGAGATCGGTCTTGAAGTTGATGTCCATGTAATCGCTCATCGCCCAGTAGTATCCGAGGTGGCTGAGGAACCGCCCCCGGTTCGCATCCTCCCCGTATGCGGGCGCGATCAGCCCCGAACGGCGGCCCCGCTGGTTCGGAAAGACCCCGAACGGCAGCGCAAAGACCGGCACGTCCGCGATGTAGAGATAGACCGGCTCGGCGACGATCTTATCCTGGGGAACCACCTTCATTTTCGGGCTCGCGAAGAAGTAGTGCGGTTCGGGGGCGTCGCAGGTCGTGAAGCGGCCGTCCCCGACGTAGAGGACGTCGCTCCCCTGCTTCTTGATCTCTTCGCCCCGGTAATATCCCTGGTCGATCGTGGTGTTCGCCACGTCGATTCTCCCCTTCTTCGTGGCGAAGTCGTAGGTCAGCTCGTGCCCGTAATAGACCTCGCTCCCCTCTTTCATCTCGGGAGTCCCGCGGAACTTCCTTCCCGTCGTGTCCGACGTGTCCGGAACTCCCTTCGCGTGCATGATGGATGTGTTCCAGTTGATGTCGATCCGGTCCGAGGTGAGCTGGAGGTCCCGGTACTTTATCTGTCCCTTCTGGAAGAGCGACATCTTCTTTGTGGAAAAATCGTAGACGATGGAATCCGCGCTGGAGTATGTGACGAGGGTGTCAACGCCGGATGAGCTCGAGGTGTCCTTCGGGACCGGAGCGGCGGCGCGCGCGGAATCGCGGCGGGCGGATGTCGAATCCCGCCCGGGCGCGGTCTGGCCCGGCGCCGGGCAGAGGAAGAGGAAGTGCAACAAGACGAGGGCCCAGGAAACTCTCAACCGGAATCCCCTCACATGGCCAGGGTTGCCGCCCCGATGATCCCCGCCGTGTTGCCCAGCTCGGCCTTGAGGACGCGGACTCCGGTTTTGTGCGACTTCAACACGCGCGAGCGAAGGCCGTCCTGGATCGCCGTGTAGACGAACGAAGGGACTGCCGAGATTCCCCCTCCGATCACCACGATCCGCAGGTCGAGGATATTGAGCGCAGACGCCAGCCCGTATCCGAGAAGCTCGCCCGCCTCTTTGAGGATCGAGATGGCGGTCGGGTCGCCGTCCTCGGCTGCGCGGGAAATGATCGCGGGCTCGATCTTGTTCAGGTTCCCGCCGACAAGGTCATAGATCTTCGAGGGGTAGGCGTCTTTGGGGGCGTTCTGGAGGATTTCCTTCGTCCGCTTCGATAGATACCGCTGGCCGATATAGGCCTCGATGCACCCTTTGCTCCCGCAGTTGCAGAGGAGGCCCTCGTAGTCGATGGAAACATGGCCGATCTCCCCGGCGCCGCCATGAGGGCCCCGGTAGATCTTGTGATCGAGGATGATTCCTCCGCCGACTCCGCTCCCCCAGATCACGAACAGAAAATCCCGGAAGCTCTTGCCCGCCCCCGCTTTCGCTTCTCCCATCGCCGCGGCGTTAGCGTCATTTTCGATGAAGATCGGGAGGGCGAACACCTTCCGCAGGTTCGCTGCGACAGGCACCTCCTCCCAGTCGGCGAAGTTCGGCGGGTACCGGACCATGCCGTCGTCCGGCGTCACCATGCCCGGTATTCCCACGCCGATGCCGAGGCAGGACGCCTTCTTCTGGCTTTCGAGGAGCTGCCCGATGGTCAGGACGATCTGGTTCATGACCACGCGGGGACCCTTGTCCGCCTTGGTGTCGAACGAAACCTGTTCCAGGATCTTCCCCTGCCGGTCCACGATGCCCGCCTTGATCGTCGTGCCCCCCACATCGACGCCGATGGCGAACGTTTTTTTCTCGGTCAACGCTGTTTCCCCTTCCACTGCTTGTTCAACCGCTCCCTGATCGCCTCTTCCTCGCCGATGTCGGCGGGGCGATAGTAAATCTTCTCCTTCAGATTGTCGGGAAGATACTGTTGTTCCACGAAGTGTCCGTCAAAATCATGGCTGTACTTGTAGTCCCTTCCGTATGCCATCTGCTCCATCAGTTTCGTCGGCGCGTTGCCCAGGTGGAGGGGCACCGGGTCGTTTGCGGCTCGGTGGACGTCGTCGGAGGCCTCCTTGATCGCGCGCATCGACGCGTTGCTTTTGGGCGCGGAGGCGAGGTATGTCGCGGCCTGCGACAGGATGAGAGCCGCCTCGGGCATCCCCACGTAGTCCACTGCCGTGAAGCAGCTCGTCGCCAGCACGAGCCCGTGCGGATCGGCGTTGCCGATATCCTCCGACGCAAGAATGATCATGCGCCGCGCGATGAATTTCGGGTCCTCTCCCCCCTCCAGCATCCGGGCGAGCCAGTAGACCGCCGCGTCGGGATCGCTGCCGCGCACGCTCTTGATGAAGGCCGAGATGATATTGTAGTGCTCCTCGCCCCCCTTGTCGTATTTCGGCTGCCTCCTCTGAAACGCCTCTTCGATCTGCCGGACCGCAGGCGCGCGCTCGCCCCCGTGACCCGGTTTGGTCAGACGGAGAGCGCTCTCGAGGCCGTTTAACATAATGCGCGCGTCGCCGGCGGCAAGGAGCATCAGGAGCTCCCGCTCCTTTTCCCCCAGGCGGACTTTTTGGCTCTTGAGGATCACGTCCGAGCCGATCGCCCGGTCGAGCACCCGGTTCAACTCTTCCTTCGTCAGCGGCTGGAGCACGTAAACAAGGCAGCGGGAGAGGAGCGGCCCGATGACTTCGAACGACGGGTTCTCGGTCGTCGCGCCGATGAGCGTCAGGATTCCGTCTTCGACGCTGTGCAGGAGGGCGTCCTGCTGGGCCTTGTTGAAGCGGTGGATTTCGTCGATGAATAACAGCGTTCGCTTTCCGAGGCGCCTGTTCCCCCCCGCCCGCTCGATGACCTTGCGGACATCCTGAACACCCGCGGAGACGGCGTTGAGCTGGTGAAAGTCGAAGTCGGTTTGCTGCGCGATGATCCGCGCGATGGTGGTCTTCCCGCAACCGGGAGGGCCCCAGAGGATGATCGAGGGGATTTCGTTTTGTTCGATGAACGCCCGGAGAGGACGCCCCTCGCCCAGGAGGTGCTCCTGGCCGATGATTTCATCGAGGTTGTTGGGGCGGACGCGCTCAGCGAGGGGGGCCGAGGAAGGGGCTCCGCCGGATTTTTCAGCGCTCCGCTGCTGTTCGAACAGCTCCATGGCCGGTATCGGATAGACGGGTCGGAAGGTGAGTTCTGCCGGACGACAAATCTTATTTCTCCTTTTTCACCTTGTAGACCGTTTCGCCGTCCCTCACCATACCATACTTTTCGCGCGCGACCTTTTCGATGGCCTTCGGGTCGTTCTCGAGCGATTTCGAGAGGTCCTGCAACCGGCGTTGTTCCTGGGAAGCAGCCTGGACTTTCGCCTGCATCGCGCTCTTATCCCCCTCGAGGCTGAGGCGCTTCAGAATCCCTTTATTGCTGAATGTCGCGAAAGAAACGACGGGAACCACGATGAGGGCCGCGAGGAGGGTGCGCTTGTGGCGAATGATCGCCTTGAGGCGTGCCGCCACGACATTCCTCGAAGGCGTCTTACGGTAATACTGGTCGTCCATCGGCGATAATGTACGAGATTTTGGGTGAATTGCCAAACGACGTTCAGGAACCCTTGTACCAATGGGATTTCGGCTCGAACTTCGTCCTGAGCGAGGCCCGCACCCGGAAACGCTCCAGCGCGAGCTCGATGAGCCGGTCGAGGAGCCGGGGATAGGAGAGGCCCGACGCCTCCCAGAGCTTCGGATACATGCTGATCGACGTAAAACCCGGAATCGTATTGATCTCGTTGAAGAAGATCCGGTTTGTCCTCCTGACGACCAGAAAGTCGACGCGGGCCATCCCGGCGCAATCGATCGCCTTGAATCCCCGGATTGCGAGCTCCTTCAGCTTGTTCGCCACGTTCGCCGGGAGGCGGGCCGGAATCACGGCCTCCGACTTCCCGTCGACGTACTTCGCGTCGTAGTCGTAAAACTCGTTGGATGAAAGAATCTCTCCCGGCACGGAGGCCTCCGGATCGTCGTTCCCGAGAACGCTCAATTCGATTTCGCGTGCGTTTTCGATGCTTTTCTCGACGAGAATCTTCCGGTCGTATTGCGCCGCGAGCTCGATCGCCGGGAGGAGTTCCTTCCGGTTGTGGGCTTTCGAGATGCCGACGCTCGACCCGGAATTAGCCGGTTTCACGAAGCAGGGGTATTTCAGTTTCTTCTCGATGAGCGAAACGATCTTTTTCGCTCCCGCCCGGTATTCGCCGTCGAGGAACCAGAGATAGGGCGAAACGGGGATCCGTTCGTGCTCGCAGAGTTGTTTGGTGACGACTTTGTCCATCCCCGCGGCGGAGCCGAGGACGCCCGCCCCGACATACGGAATCCCTGCAAGCTCGAACAAGCCCTGAACCGTTCCGTCCTCGCCGAATGTCCCGTGAAGCGTGGGGAAGATGACATCGAGCGGGTATCCGCCCCTCTGGCCGTGCGCGCCGCCGAGCTCCACCAGCCCCTTCTCCGCCGGATCGGGCAGGAGTATCTTTTCGGGTTGATCCTCCAGCCGCCCTCTTTCCTTCAGGAGCCGGACGGCATCCGGAGAACTAAGCCACCGGCCCTCGGGGGAGATCCCGATCGGGACGATTTCATACTTCGTCTTGTCGAGGGCGTTGATCACCGAGGCGGCCGAGACGAGAGAGACCTCGTGCTCTGCCGATCGCCCCCCGAAGATCACCCCGACTCTGAGTTTGGGCGCCATACCCGTCCTATCCGCCTTTTCTATGGATCATTTCCCTGACGGCATCGCGTATTTCCTTGTCGGGGAATGAGGGAATGTCCGCGGCCGGATTGTCGCCCGGCTCGCATGCGGGCTTGCCCGAAGGGTTGAGTCCGTACGACTGCTGGCTGATCGCACGGAGCTTCTCCACATCCCGGGCCGAGAGGATCTTTTCGCCCCCGAGCATGCGCGCCACGAAGGTGATATGGGCGGCATGCTCCACCTTTTCCATTTTATAGTAGGCGTCGTACGGTTCCTTTCCGTAGGCCACCACCCCATGATTCGAGAGGAGGATCGCATCGGCGGTTTCCACGTATGGCTCCAGGGATCCCGCAACTTCCGGGGTCGAAGGAGTCGCATACTCCGCGAGCGGAACCGCTCCCAGCCCGACGATCACCTCGGGAAAGATGCAGCCGGTGAGGGGCTCCCGGGCGACGGCAAACCCCGTCGCGTAGGTCGGATGAGCATGGACGACCGCGTTCACATCGGGCCTGCGGCGGTAGATGAACAAGTGCATCCCCAATTCGGTCGAAGGCCGGGCGCCCGCGCCGACGGGGATTCCGTCGGGGCCGACCTCGACGATATCCTCCGGTGTCACCATTCCCTTGTTCACCGAGGTCCGCGTGGTGAGAAAGTTTCCGTTCGCGAGCCGCGCGCTCACGTTCCCGTCGGTCGCGGTGACGAACCCGCGCGCCGCGAGGCGGTGGCAGATGTCGACGAGCTCGGTTCTGGCTTTGTCGGGGTTCATGGGAGAGCCGCTCACATCGCGCTGAGAAGGTCGTCGACGATGTGGTACTTCTGGAACGGCGGCATCATGTAGACCCCCGCGACGCACGGTTTCGCCTCCCTGATAAAATCCATCGAAAGCTTCACTCCGACTTTCGGGCCATCCGGCCCCGCGGTTCGCATCGCCTCCCGTATCTTGTCGGGGATCCGCATTCCCGGAACCTCGTTGTGGAGAAAGTCGGCGTGCTTATGGCCCCGCAGGGGGATGATGCCGAGCATGACCGGGGTCCTGAGGTGAGCGACGCGCTTCAGGAAGACTTCAAGAGTTTTCATTTCGAAGAGGGGTTGGGTGAAGAAGATATCAGCGCCCGCTTCGATCTTTCGTTCCAGCTTGTCGATCTCCTGGTCGAGATCGTCCGCGCTCGGGTTGGCGGCGCATGCGATGTAGAACGAGGTCGGCTGGCCGATGGAGTTCCCCATGACGTCCGTTCCGTTGTTCATCGACCGGACCGCCCGGATCAATCCGACTGCGTCGACGTCGTGCACCGACGACGCCTGGGGGTAGTCTCCGATGCCGGCGGGATCGCCGGTGATGCAAAGGATGTTCCTGATGCCGAGCGCGTGGGCGCCGAGCAGCTCCGACTGAAGCCCGATCAGGTTGTGATCGCGGGTCGCGCGATGGCACATCGCCTCGATCCCGACCCGTTGCTGAATCTGGGACGAGATCGCGATCGAGCTCATCCGGAGCCTTGCGCGCGCGCCTTCGGTGATGTTGACTGCGTCCACCTTCCGCTCGTAACAAAACTGCGCGGCTTCATAGACCGAAGCCATGTCCAGCCCGCGCGGGATGTCGAGCTCGACGGTGGTCATGAATTTCTTTCCGACATTGCGGGAAAATTTCGACCAGCGGGAGGTCTCGACGTAGTACCTTGGCTCGGGCTCAGAGCGGACAGTCGCCTTCACCCCCGGCGGACCCTTCGGGGCGGGTCTCCCCACCTTCATTCCCTTGACTGCCGTCGCCATCGCACGAATATGCTCCGGGGTCGATCCGCAGCATGCTCCGACGAGGGTTACGCCCGACTCGACGAGCTCCTTGGCGTAAGCGGCCAGATACTCCGGGGTCGTATGATAGATCGACCGTCCGTTCAACAGCGTGGGTATCCCCGCGGCGGGCTGGGCGGAAAGGATCACTCCGTCCTTGTGGACGTTCCGGATGATCGTAAACATCCGCTGCGGGCCGACGGTGCAGTTCGCGCCCACCACGTCGGCGCCCTGCTCGATCAGGTGGTTGATGACGTCGATCGGAAAGGAACCGCTCAGGATGGCTCCGTCTTCGGCGAACGCCTTTTGGGCGACGACCGGAAGATCCGTCAGTTCCTTGGAGACTGCGAGCGCCTCGTCGAGCTCCTGCACGCTGACGAACGTTTCGAGCATGATTAGGTCGACGCCCGCTCCCGCGAGGAGCTCGATCTGCTCCCTGAACGAGTCCCTCGCCTGCTCCCTCTTGATTTTGCCGATCGGCTCGAGAAGCATGCCGGTCGGGCCGACCGATCCGGCCACGTAGACGTTGTCCCCCGCGGCCCGGCGGGCGATCTCGACGCCCCGGAGGTTGATCTCGCGTAGCTGATCCTGGAGGTGAAACTGGGAAAGGCGGAGCCTGTTTGCCGAGAAGGTGTTCGTTTCGATGATCTCGGATCCGGCCTCGATATACTCGCGGTGTATCTGCTCGACAACGCCGGGGTTTTTTATATTTTGGATTTCGTGGGGAAGCTCTTCCAGCCCGTGGAGATCGAGCAGGGTCCCCATCGCGCCGTCGCCGACGATGGGTCCGTCCAGGATTCTCTCACGAAAGGGCTTCTTCATAGGCTCTGAATAATGAAAAAAATCCCGTCAGCCGCGCAGGATGACAGGATCGCTTTACTATTATAACACTTGCACCGCTTATTTGCAATTACCTCCCGAGCAATCGATCCACCGCCTCTTTAAATTGGCTGTAGGTCCGCTCGCCGACTTTCATCTCGGCGAGATTGCCCTGCCGGTCGTAAAAGAACGTCGCGGGAAGCGCGCCGGACCACTCGTCGCTCAATCCCGAAATGAAGGCGTCCTCGCTGCTGTCGCTCATGATGTAGGTCGTAAAGTCCACGCCGAACTTCTTGAGCGCGGGGCGCACCTTCGTTTCGAGATCGTCGGAGTCGTCGGTGGAGAGGAGGATCAGACGGAGGGGTTTCCCCCGGGCAGACCGGTGGATTTTCAACAGGCCGGGCATCTCCTCGGCGCAGGGCTTGCACCAGCTTGCCCACGCGTTCAGGAGCACGACATTTCCGGAATCCGCGGCAAGAATTCTCTTCAGGGTTGCCAGCCCGACTTTCTCGACGACGGGCAGCGTGCTCAGGCCCGAACCGGGACGGGCTGACGATTTCTTAACCGGGACCTGCGCAAGCGATGTCCCGCAGGCCCCCCAGAACAAGAATCCTATCGAAAGGCAGCACGCAAGCGCGCGGCGCATCCTAGTCGGTCACGATTCGCTTGATCGAGCAGCCGAATGCCTTTGACTGCGCGATGGCGGGTTCTTTCCCGGCCAGAAGCTTCGTCAACGCGTCCGCGAGATCATGGGACTTCACCTTCTCCGCTTTCTGGCTGTCGTCGATCCGGCCATGATAGACCAGCTTGCCGGACGGGGCCATCACGTATGTCTCCGGCGTCACCTGGGCGCGGTAGAGGTCGGCCACTTTATTCCGCTCGTCCTTCAGGATCGGAAACTTGAACCCGTGCTTTTTGGCATGCGCCGCGATCGAGGCCATGTCCTCCTCCTTGTTCGCGTTGATCCCGATGACAGCGACTCCCTGTTTGCTGTACTCCTCATAGAGCTGCTCCATCCGGTCGTTGTACCCGTTCGAGACCGGGCACTCGGTGGACATGAACATGAGCACTGCGAGTTTGTTTTGCTTGAGGATTTTGGGAAGGCTGTATTCCTTTCCGTCATAATTCTTCAGCGTAAACGAGGGAACGTCCTCCCCGATCTTCAGGCTCTTCGGATCGGCCGAGAAGGCGATCGCGGAGAGGAAGAACAGGGCAGCAATGATCTGTTTCATGGATGGATCTCCTATTATTTGTTGTTTGTATTGGTTTTCGTTTGGTAGCCGCAGCCTTCAGGCTGCGTTCGACATCGGCGCAAGCTAAAGCTTGCGGCTACCGGGTCTTCAGCCGATTCGGTAGCCGCAGCCTTCAGGCTGCGGGTTTTTAATTAGCGTCAATCCGAGAGGCCCTGCGCCATCCAGGCCTCGGCAATCTGAACCGCGTTCGTCGCGGCGCCCTTGCGGAGGTTATCCGAGACGATCCAGAGGTTCAGGCCGTTCGGTATGCTGTCGTCGACGCGGATTCGGCCCACAAACACTTCGTCCTTCTCATGCGACCAGATCGGCATCGGGTAGACGCTCTTCGAGACATCGTCCTGCACGCAGATTCCCGGGGTCGCGGAGAGGACCCGCCTCACCTCGGCGACATCGAAGGGCTTCTCAAACTCGACGTTGACCGCCTCGCTGTGGCCTCCCACCACCGGCACCCGGACGCAGGTCGCGGTGATTCGGATCGACTGATCCCCGAGAATCTTTCTCGTCTCGTTCACCAGCTTGTGCTCCTCCCGGGAATACCCGTCGTCGAAGAAAATGTCGATCTGCGGCAGGACGTTATAGGCGATCGGATGGGGAAACTTCCGTTCCGGGCTCATCTCCTTTGCGATCTCCGAGTCGAGCTGGCTCACGGCCTTTTTCCCGGCGCCAGTTACCGATTGATACGTGGCGATCACCAGGCGCCGGATCTTCCACCGTTCGTGCAGCGGCTTCAGGGCGACCACCATCTGAATAGTGGAGCAATTGGGGTTTGCGATGATCCCTTTGTGGTTCCCGATGTCATGAGGATTCACCTCGGGGACGACAAGGGGGACATCATCGTTCATCCGGAACTCGCTGCTATTGTCGATCACCAGTGCTCCCGACCGGACGGCGAAAGGGGCAAACTCCCTGCTCACGGACGCGCCCGCGGAAAAGAAGGCCACCTTGACTCCCTCGAAACTCGCGGGGGTGAGTTCCTCGACCGGATGATCCTTCCCGCCGTATTTCAGCATGCGGCCCGCTGACCGGGCGGAGGCGAGCAGGCGAAGCTTCGCCACGGGGAATCTCCGTTCCTCCAGCACGTCGAGCATTTTCCTGCCGACGAGCCCTGACGCCCCGACGACGGCGACATTGATAGGTTTCATGCGTTCGTTCCCGGTCCCGAAATTAATGTGCACCGGCTCCCGTCAACCATGATTTCTGGCGGCTTGGGTCGGCCGTTGTAATTTGACGACAAGACATATCCGTACGCACCAGTACATAACACCGCCAGGTGCTCGCCTCGTTCCACCGAAGGGAGCGCCCGGTCCAGGGCAAAAAAATCCCCGCTCTCGCACAACGGCCCCACTACATCGACCAGCTCCTGCTTCACGTCCCGGACGACAAGCGGGACGATCTGGTGGTACGATTGATAGAGGCTGGGGCGGATCAAATCGTTCATTCCAGCGTCCACAATCACGAATGTTTTCCCGCTGCTCACCTTTCTATATAGCACTTTTGTGATCAAAACACCAGCGTGGGCGACGATCGAGCGCCCGGGCTGGATGAGAATCCTGCACCCCGCCTCCCGAAGGACCGGAAGGATATGTTTCAGCATGTTGACCGTCGAGAGATCGGCCTCGGGGTTCTCGCGTTCCGAAGGGATCCGGGGGTGGATCACATAGTCCCGGTACTGGACGCCGAACCCCCCGCCGAAATTCAGCTGGGTGACGCCGATGCCGCTCGCCCGGAGCCGCGCGATCAGATCGACGATCGCCCGCGCCGCGGCGGCGAAGGTCTCCCCTTTCGTGATCTGCGATCCGATATGGCTGTGGATCCCGAGGATCTCCACGGCCGGAAGCGCCATGGCCGACCGGAGTATCTCCTCCGCGCGCGACGATTCGACGCCGAACTTGTTGTGCTTCCGGCCGGTCGTGATATACGGGTGGGTGTCGGAGGCGATGTCGAGATTCACGCGAAGGAAAATGCGGGCCCGCTTCCCGAGACGGTTCGCGATGCCGTTCACGACACCGATCTCTTCTTCCGACTCCACGTTGAGGGCGAGAATGTCCCGCTCGAGCGCGGCGGCGATCTCGTCGTCGCGTTTCCCGACCCCGCTGAAGGTGACCGAACCCGGCGGAAAACCGGCGTCGAGGGCGAGGCGCAACTCGCCGATCGATCCGACGTCCGCGCCGATCCCCTCAGCCGCGAGGACGCTCAGGATCTCCGGGCTCGCGTTCGCCTTGAGGGCGTAGCACGACAGGTGGTCGGTCCCTCCGAACGCGCTCTCGATCCACCGGCAGTGGTCGATGACGGATTGCCTGCTGTAGACATAGGCGGGGGTGCCGAACCGGCGCGCGACATCGCCGAGGTCCGTCTCCTCGCACCACAACCGGTCGTCCTTATATCGAAATTGTTCCAATTACTCTCCGATAACGTTCAATCAACGGGATCCAAAACCCTTCGCTTCGCTCAGTCCGCAACCTGAAGCTTGCGGCTACCTATACCTCTACCGTCATCATTTGGTAGCCGCAGCCTTTAGGCTGCGGTCCGCGACCGGAAGGTCGCGGATACCGTCTCCTCACGCAGTCTGGGATCCTTCGCTTCGCTCAGGATGACAATGCGTCGGGCGGAAAAAATTCGTCGTGGAGGACCCTGACCGTCCTGTTCACGTCCCGTTCGTCGACCACCAGCGTCAGGTTGATCTCCGAGGCGCCCTCGGAAACCATTTCAATGTTCACACGGGCCCTCGCGAGCGCTCCGAAGATTCTCGCGCCGATCCCGGGAGTGTGTTTCATCCCCTCTCCGACGACGCAGATGATGGCCTTGTTCCTCGAAATCCGGGTTTCCCCTATTTGTTCCAGCTCTTTCGTGATCTCCGGAAGGGACTCTTCACTATCGACGGTGAGCGAGACGCTCACCTCGGAGGTCGCGACCACGTCGACGCTCTTCTCGTGATCGGCGAAGATCGAGAAGAGCCGTGCGAGGAACCCGTGGGCCATGAGCATCCGGGAGGAGCCGACATTGATGACGACGATCCCCCTCTTGCACGCGATCGACTTGATCACTTCCCTGCCGTCCCGGTTCCGATCCTCTTCGGGCACATCCCGCACGATCATCGTCCCGGGAAACTCCGGGCGGCGCGAATTCAACACCCTCACGGGAATGTTCTCCCGGACGGCCGGAAGAATCGTCCGCGGGTGGAGCACTTTCGCCCCGAAATAGGCGAGCTCCGACGCCTCGTCGAAACTCATCAGGCTGATCGGGCGCGATTCCGGAATGACGGAGGGGTCCGCGGTCATCATGCCGTCGACGTCCGTCCAGATCTGGATCTCCTCGACGCCGAGCACCGACCCGAAGATGGCGGCGCTCAGGTCCGACCCTCCTCTTCCGATTGTGGTGGGGGTGCCGTCGTCAGCCGCCCCGATGAAGCCCTGCGTGATGACCGCCGTCCCGGGACGGAGCAGCGGGAGAAGCAGCTCTCTCGCCCGAAGCTCCACCTGTTCGAGCCGGGGTTGCGCAGAAGAATAGTTCCTGTCGGTCGCCATCACCTGCCGCGCGTCGACCAGGGCGGTCGCAAGACCCTCCTCCGCGGCCGCGGCGTGAAGAATGAGGGACGAGAGCCGTTCCCCGCATCCGGTCATCGCGTCGACCGACCGGTCCGTCAATTCGCCCAGCAGATAGACGCCATGGACCATGTTCCGGAGCTCTTCGAAGATCTCCCCGATCGCGATATCGAGTTGATCGGCTCGCGCGGATCCGGCGGCTTTTGCCTCTCCGCCGGCCCCGGTCAGTTCACGGATCATGCAGGCGTGCCGCTCCCTGACCGCATCGAGAATCGAGAGGGCCCCCTTTTCGTCCCGGTCCCTCACCGCGTGGGCGGCGGCGAGAAGGTCGTTGGTCACGCCGGAACAGGCGGAGACCACAACCAGCGGGGCGCGCCCGAGCTCCCCCCGGATGATCCGGATCACCCTTCGCATGGCGGTGGCGTCCTCGACGGAGGTCCCGCCGAACTTCATGACAATCATGGGTTCAGGACCGCTGGTGTACTCGGGGCGGGGCGGAGCGCGAAGATCATTGGAAAACCTGAATCATCAGGAAGAACGGGTATGAAAGCGCGCCGATCACCTGGCTGAAGAGGAGCGCGAAGGGATGCCACCGCATCAGGATCAGGATGAAGAAGATCCCGAAGAAACCGACGCTCCGGTAACGCACGCTCATCTCCTCGGGGAGCAGCGACGCCACCACATGCGACCCGTCGAGCGGCGGTATGGGGATCATGTTGAAAACGCCCAAGACGATGTTCAGGACGATCCCGCCGTAGAACATCTTCAGGAGAAAGACCGCCGCATCGGCGGCGATCGGGCTGGATTCGGGCACGAACTGCGAAAGTTTCTGAAGCACGATGTAGATGACCGTGCAAATGAAGGAGAGGATAAAATTCGAAACGGGACCCACGACGGAGACGAGTATGTCGTCGCGCCGCATGTCCGAAAAATTGAGCGGGTTGACGGGAACCGGCTTCGCCCAAGCGATGAAAACGCGCCCGGTCGCGACCAGCGAAAAAAGCGGAACGAGCACCGATCCTACCGGGTCGATGTGCGGAATGGGATTCAGCGTCAAGCGCCCGAGATCGCGCGCCGTCGTGTCGCCGAGCCTGAGGGCCATCCATCCGTGGGAGATTTCATGGATCACGACGGAAAAGAGAAGAATCGGGAGGATATAGAGTTGCTCCGTCACCGGGGTTCACCGCCGGGGAAGCGTCCGGCCGGCGCCGTCATGAAACCCCTTCGGGTGTGGCGAACAGTTGTGAGGCGCCCTCTTGCCGGAAAAACCGGGAGTGGTCGATCCTGTAGTTCCGCTCCACATACATTCCGGTCAGGGGGTCGACGGAATAGGACCCGCGCTGCTCGTTCCGGACGATCCGCTCCAGCGACTCGACGAAGATATCGACATCCTCCTCGTTGTTGTAACAACCGAAGCTTGCCCTCGCCATTCCGGGGAGGATCGGGTTGTCGCACCGCGCCGCCCGCTTCGATTTTTCTTCTTCCGAAGAAACGTTCAGGAGCGTCCTCATGTAGGGCTGCGCGCAGAAATTCCCGTTCCTGACTCCGATGCCCCCTTCGACGCTCAGGATCGTCGCCACAAGGGCATGGTCGATCCCTTCGACATTGAAGGGGATGACGCCGACTTTGTTCGCCGACGCCTCCGCCGGCCCGTAGATTCGGACCCTGGGAAGCCGCTTGATCCGGGAGAACGCGTAGTCGAGAAGCGCGTGTTCCCTCGCCGCGATGGCGTCCATCCCGACCGAGCGGAGCATGGAGAGGGCTTCCGCGAGCGCCACGGCCCCCACCACGTTCGGGCTCCCGGCCTCGTCCTTGTGGGGCGGAGCGCCCCACTCCACGTCCTCCACACCGACATATGAAACCGTCCCGCCGCCCACCTGGTCCGGCGCCCCCGCTTCGAAAAATTCGAGCGGGCCGACGAGCACGCCGATGCCGAACGGAGCATAAATCTTGTGCGCCGAGTAGGCGATGAAGTCGATATGCCCCGGATGCGCGTCGGGGAGGATGTCGATCGCGCGGTGCGGGGCCAGCTGGGCCGCGTCGACGAAGATCTTCGCGCCGGCCGCGTGCGCCCACTCGGCGATTTCATGGATCGGATTACAGATGCCGGTCACGTTCGAGGCCCCGCTGACTGCGACCAGCTTCACGCGGCCCTTGTTCTCCGCGATGAGCTTCCGGAGAGCCGGCAGGTCGATCCCGCCGTCCGGCCCGACTCCCGCGTGGGCGATGCGTCCGTGCCTCCTCCACGGGAGATCGTTCGAATGATGTTCCATCATGGTCGTGACCACCAGATCGTCGGGCCCGAGGGAGAACCGCCGGGCGAGCGTGTTGATCGATTCGGTGGTGTTCTTCGAAAAGAGGACGACGTTCGTCGCAAGGTCTGCGCCGACGAATTCGCCCGCGATGCGATGGGCCTCCACGTAGACGTTCGTCGCGACGACCGCCTTGTATCCGATCCCTCTGTGGACGCCCGAATACCAGGGCATGAACTCCTCGATGCAGCGGAGGACCGAGCGGAACGTCGGGGTGCTCGCGGCGTTGTCGAGAAAGATGTAGCGACGCTCGGAGCCGTCGAGCAGGGGAATTTTTACATCCAATCCGACCACTTCGTTGCGGAGGTCGGAGATCGTCAGTGCGCGTTGCCTGTCGGCTTGCATGGTTTCCATAATGATTACCCGCGTGGGTGAAAAGTTCTGTGAACTTCCTTGAGATACTCCCGGTCGATGTGGGTGTAGATCTGGGTCGTCGCGATGTCCGAATGACCGAGCATTTCCTGGACCGCCCTCAGGTCGGCGCCCCCCTCGAGGAGGTGGGTCGCGAAGGAATGCCTGAGGGTGTGCGGGTGGACCTCTTTTTCCAACCCCGACCGGGTGGAGCTGGCCCGCACGATATTCCAGACAGACATGCGGGACATCGGCTTGCCCCTCGCGTTGAGAAACAGGGTCTCCTGGCCGTTCCCGTCCCGCGCCAGGCGTACCCGGACCTTCAGAAGGTACCGGCGAAGCCATTTCAACGCCGAGCGTCCGATCGGAACGATCCTCTCCTTGGACCCCTTTCCGAACACTCGCACGAATCCCTCACGTTCATCCACGGACGATCGCTTCAAACCGATCAGTTCCGAGACCCGCATGCCCGTGGCGTACATCGTCTCGAGGATCGCCCGGTCGCGAAGGCCGAGGTCGCTTGCGGTGTCGGGCTGTTTCAGGATCTCGTCCACTTCGTCCGGGTTGAGAACATCCGGGAGCTTCTTCGGAAGTTTCGGGGATTCCACCAGCCGGGCGGGGTCGCGCTGCGTGAGTTGCTCCCCGATAAGGAACTTGTGGAACATTTTGATGGCCGACAGGCTCCGCGAAACGCTCCGGGGAGAGAGGCCCATCCTGCCGAGCATCGCCACGTAGGCCGTCACCTCGCGATCGCTCACCTTACCGATCTCTCTCACACCGGTCCCTTCGAGGTAGTCGAGATATCGCGTGAGGTCCGAAGAGTAGGAGGCGATGGTATTCGCGGCGGCATTCTTCTCAAGCGTCAGATAGTGCACGTATGAGCGGAGATGTTCTCTCACGACGGCACTTCGGGAGAGCGGCCCTGAGCCGGTTCTCCCCCCTTCATTCCTTCGGCGCCCGATTCCGCAGGTCGCGGGACTCCGCCATCCCCCCCGCCGGGTTCCTCGGGGCCTGATGCCGGTTCTTCTCCTTCGGGGTCGGCCACGGCAGGTGCGTGCCCCTCGCGCTCCTCACCGGGCCGGCGCAAATGCCGCCGGAAGTGCTCGCGGCGGCGCTGCTCAGTCTCCCGCCCGGCCGGCTGCTCTTCGGGAGGCGGGCCTTCGGGCCCCGGATCCTTCTCCGCAACGCCTGCATCGGAAAGTTCCTGTGCGGTCCGGAGTTGATCGGGGTACTGAATCCGCTGGTGGTGAATCCCCAGGAGGATTTTCAAGAACGCCTCTTTTATCCGGGTCAGATCCCGGAGCGTAAGGTCGCAATAATCGAGCTGGCCCTCCACAAAGCGCTGCTTGATCATGCTCTCGATCGACGCTTCGAGCCATTGCGGCGTGATCTCGGTCAGGGAGCGGGTCGAGGCCTCCACCGAGTCGGCGAGCATGACCAGGCCCGCCTCCTTCGTCTGGGGCTTCGGGCCGGGGTAGCGGTAGTCGTCCTCCACGACGCTCTCCTTGGCGTTTTTTTTTGCCGCCTGGTTCATCGCCTTGTCGAGGAAGTAGGAGATGAGCGTGGTTCCGTGGTGCTGCGGAATGAAATCGACGATTTTCTCCGGCAGGCCGTACTGCCTGCCCAGCTCGACTCCGTCTCTCACATGCGCCGCGATGATCCGGGCGCTCATTCTCGGCTTCAGACGGTTGTGACGGTTCACCGACCCGACCTGGTTCTCGACGAAGTATTCGGGCTTGATCATCTTGCCGATGTCGTGATAGTAGGCCCCGACCCGGGCGAGGATGGAATTCGCGCCGATCGCCTCGGCGCCCGCCTCGGCCAGGTTTCCGAGAAGCATGCTGTGGTGAAACGTGCCGGGCGCTTTCTCGGCGAGCTGGCGCAGGAGCGGCTGGTTGAAATCCGACAACTCGAGCAGCGTCAGGTCCGTCGTGATCTTGAATACCCTCTCGAAAAAGATCAGGAGGCCGTACGTGAGGACCGGCGAAAAGATGGCGTTCGCCATCGCATAGGTGAGCGAGGTGAGGACGGTGTTGAAGCTCTCGTTCCGCTCGAACGAAAGCGTGAGGATCGTCAGCGAGTACCCGAGGAAGATGAACATGAGCGAGCGGAAAATCTGCGTCCGGTTCCGGATATCCCTTACCGTATACGCGCCGAGCGAGCCGGCGACAAGGCACGTCAGCGCGATCCCGTAGTCGTTCCCCTTGATCCCTCCGATGAGGAGCGCCATCGTCACGGTTCCGTAGAACGCGACGCGGGAGTCGAAGATGATGGTGAGCAGCATCGAGGCGGCCGGGACGAAGATCAGGTAGTCGGCCGGATCCGGCAGGTTGGAGGTGGAGGTCACATACGCGAAGAGGGTTTCCATCAACAGAAGCAGAGCCACGAGCGTCAGCTTCGCGTTATCGTGGAAGATCCGCTTGCGGAACAGGAAAAGATAGATCCCGTACAACCCGACCACCAGCATGACGTGGAAGAGGATCCCCACCGTATGCTTCCAATCGCTCAGCTCCGCGCCCCGGTCGATCCTCGCCCTCTGGTACGAATCGAGCTTCAGCTTGTTCTCTTCGGTGATCCGGTCGTGCCGCCCGATCACGCGCTCGTTCTCCTGCACGAAACCCACGGTCCGGGCCACGTTGTCCTCCGCAAGCTGGATCTCGCGGTTGGTTTCGGAGGCGTCGTACACCAGGTTGGGGCGGAGGGCGGCGCCCGCGACCTTCGACGCGACCGAAGTCAGAACCTTGTCGCCCGCGGCCCGGTCGCATTGCTCCGCTACGGCCCGCAGCGCCTCCCCCGCGTCGTACACCTTGTCGTTGAGGACGATGTCCTCGTTGTTCCCCTTGCGTATCGAGACGAATCCTGGAGTATGGCTCCCCTTCGCGCGGTCAAGGACCCCGGAACGGAGGATGTCCGCAAGGGCCTTCGAGATGGTCCCCTCGAGATCGACGAAGCGTTGAGCGGATTTCTTGTCCCCGGCGGCGGCCGACTGGATCACCTGCTTCCATTCCGTGTCGGAGAGCGAGAAGGGGACCTGGGAGGCGGCCTGCTCGAACCGGAGGGAGTCCTGCCGGGCATGCGAGTGGAGCCACCGGCTGCGGGCCTGCGCAGCCTGCTTCAGATTCCTGAAAATCACCGGGATCGAATCGACTTCGTTCCGGCTCACCTCCTCGCGGCGGTCGAAGACAGGCGAAACGGATCTTGCCGCCTCGAGCCGCTCTTTTTCGTATTGCGGGGCGTCTTTGAGGATGGGAAACGAGAAGGGGGCGATCAGATCCTTGTCGGCCCAGATCGCGCCGAGGCCGTAATTGTACTCGATCGACTCGGGATGCGGAAACATCAGCGCGACCAGGATCACCAGGACGACGCCGATCGCGACCTTGACGGGGAGGCTGTCGTTCGCGCGCCCGGTCTGAAACACCGCCGCGACGCGCTCGAGAGTCGTTCTATGTTCCGGTTCCGGTTCCATCGATTCTTCACAAATATGTCAAGAAGTTGAGAGAGAAGCAAGGTAACGGCAGAGAGCGACGTGCCGCAATTAGGCCGCAAACCTCCCCACCTCGTCATGCTGACATGCTTTAGGTCAGCATCTTCCAACGCTTTTAAAGATCCCGACCAGAAACATGTCGGGATGACGAGAATGGATGAAACCGAGGCACTACGGTGCATCGAACGACGTGCAAATGCGGCAAAGAGTTTGTATATTCACGGAAATTCGAATGACCGCCATTCCACCACTCCCCTTGCGCAGGGAATGAAAGCCTTACGTTTCATCGACATCGTCCTGACGAAACTGGTCGACATCGCCCTCGTCGGACTCTTTGGAGTCATGATGGGTCTCGCCGTCCTGCAGGTGTTTCTCCGCTACTTTTTCAACGGCGCCATCCCCTGGGGGGACATTGCCGCCCGCAGCCTCGTCATCTGGGTTGGTTTGCTCGGCGCGGTGCTCGCGACGCGCGAGAATAAACACTTTCAAATCGATGTTCTTACCCGGTTCCTGAGTCCGCGTTCAAAGCTCTGGCTCCAGCGCGTTTCCAACCTCTTCGCCTCGGTGGTCTGCTATTTCCTCGGCGGCGCCGGCATCACGATGCTGAACATCGACAGCGGGAACAAGACCTTCCTGGACCTTCCCGTTCTGGTCGTCGAAGTCATCATACCGGCCGGGTTTTACCTCATGACGATCCAGTTTCTCCTTCGGGCGATCGCCGGTCCGGCCGGGGAAGAGGAAACATCGCCAGGTGAACTGCCGGAGGCGGGGTAAGCCGTGGAATTGATCCTCATCGGAGCGATCCTCCTCATTCTTTCTCTCGCCGGCGCCCCGCTCTTCACCATCATCGCGGGCATCGCCCTCCTCGCATTCAACGCCGCAGGCATCGATATCGCGGCGTTGATCGTCGAGCTCTCCCGGCTGGCCGATTTCCCCTCTCTCATCGCGATCCCGCTCTTCACGTTCGCCGGGCATATCCTGGCGGAAAGCAAGGCGCCGGCCCGGTTGATGAACTTCGTCCAGGCGCTCTTCGGCTGGATGCCGGGCGGGATGGCGGTCGTCGCGCTCTGCACCGCCGCCCTGTTCACCGCGTTCACAGGCGCCTCCGGCGTGACGATCATCGCGCTCGGCGGCCTGCTCTACCCGTCGCTCCTCAAGCACGGATATCCCGAAAAGTTTTCGCTCGGCCTCATGACGACATCGGGGAGTCTCGGGCTCTTATTCCCCCCTTCGCTGCCGATCATTCTCTACGCCCTGGTCGCGAAAGTGAATCTCGACACGCTCTTTCTCGCAGGGCTCGTGCCGGGGATCCTCCTCCTTCTCGTTCTCTCCGCCTACAGCATCCGGGTCGGGATCGCCGCGAAGGTCGAACGAATTCCCTTCTCGTTCGGGAACGTCTGGCGGGGCCTGAAGGAAGCCGCCTGGGAGCTGCCGCTGCCGGTTCTCGTCATCGGCGGGATCTACGGAGGGGCGTTCACCGCCACGGAAGCCGCGGCCGTAACGGCCATCTACGCCGTCGTCGTCGAAGTGTTCATCCGCAAGGACCTCACATTGTTCCGGGATGTTCCCCGGGTGATTCGGGAGAGCATGATGCTCGTTGGGGCCATCCTGATCATGCTGGGAGCCTCCATGGGTTTGACGAATTACCTCATCGACCAGGAAATCCCCGGGAAACTCTTCGCCCTGATGAACGAATACGTCAACAATAAGTATGCGTTTCTTCTTATTCTCAACGCCATTCTTCTGGGGATCACCATGATCGAGATCTATTCGGCGATCATCATCATCGTGCCCATCATCATCCCCATTGCGACAAACTACGGGGTGGATCCCGTCCACCTCGGGATCATGTTCCTGATGAACCTTGAGATCGGCTATGTGATCCCGCCGCTCGCTCTGAACATTTTCCTTGCCAGCTCCCGGTTTAAGAAAACCCTGCCTCAGATCTATGTCGCCGTCCTTCCCTTCCTGGCGCTGCTTCTCGCCGTCCTGGCGCTGATCACCTGCTTCCCGGACCTGAGCATCTGGCTCACGACGGTCGTCGGGAAGCATTGACCCGTTATCGACTGCCGGATCGAACGAACGCAACCTGAAGGCTGCTTGCAGTTTGCTTCTCGCTCCCACGGTCCCCGTGGGAGCGTGGAGGCGGGACGCTCCGCGTCCCAACCTCGTTGCGGCGCAGAGCGCCGCGGACTGCGTTCCCACGCAGAGCGTGGGAACGAGAACAACGTTTCCCCACCTCGTCATGCTGACATGCTCCTGGTCAGCATCTTCCTACTCTTTTAGAAAGATCCCGACCTGAAACATGTCGGGATGACGGCAAGAGATGAAAATGCGACACACCCTGATTTCCCCCGTGTTTGACATTCGGCGGGGGTAGGCGTATATTGTCGTCGCCATCGAGCAACTCACCCGGGGGGCTTCCCACTTTCGTCCAAGGAGATCGACATGTTATTCATCGTTAGCCTGCTGCTTGCAATCATCACCTTTTTCCTCTGGCAAAACGCCCGCAGAAAAGTCGCGGTCGAGCACAACCTGACCTACAAGCCGGCAGCCAATGCCGCAATCGTGGTCTGCCTCGCAGCTCTCGTTCTCGCGCTTTCGGAATGCTTCACGACGATCCCGGCCGGGCATGTCGGCGTGGTGAATTTCTTCGGAACGGTCTCGGACATGACGCTGAAGGCCGGCATCAACGGGATGAACCCGCTCGCCAGCGTGATCAAGATGTCGATCCAGACGCAGGAATTGAAGGAAGTGATGGATGTCCCGTCGAAGGAAGGCCTTACGGTCCAGCTTGAGGTCAGCATTCTCTACCATCTGAACCCCGAGAAGGCCTCCGATGTCTATAAGACTGTCGGAGAGGAGTACGCCGCGGTCATCGTCGAGCCGCAGTTCCGGTCGGTGACGAGGGGCGTCACCGCCGGCTTCGAAGCGAAGGCGCTCTACACCTCGGAGCGGGAGCACCTCTCGTCGCTCATCCTGAAGGAAATCCAGGACGCGACCGAGAAGCGGGGAGTCAGCGTGGAGTCCGCGCCGCTGCGCAGGGTCGGCTTGCCCGCGGGGCTATCGCAATCGATCGAATCGAAATTGCAGGCGGAACAGGAGAGCCAGCGGATGGAATTCATCCTGACGAAGGAACGCCAGGAGGCGGACCGGAAACGGATCGAAGCTCAGGGGATTTCGGATTTCCAGAAGATCGTCGTCACGACCATCACCGATCAGCTCCTTCGGTGGAAGGGGATCGAAGCGACGGAGAAGCTGGCAGGATCGGCGAACGCGAAGGTGGTGGTGATCGGCTCGGGCAAAGACGGGCTGCCGGTGATATTGGATACGAAGTAACCG
>DATDFQ010000013.1 GCA_036522515.1 Bacteroidota bacterium | reverse complement strand
GTAGGCGCGACCTTCAGGTCGCGTGACGTGATGGCAACGAAACTCAGTCAGGACCAACCCGCCTCTCCAGTTGACTCTCAGACCCATTGTTGCTAAATTGCCTCAGATTTTATCCCTGGCAGGTCTTATGTCCTTAATGGTGAGCATCTCCGGCGTGCGCGGCATCGTCGGAACAAGCCTGACACCGGAGGTGCTTGTGAAGTACGCCCGCGCCTTCGCAGGATACACACGCCGGGGAACAATCGTCCTCGGACGGGATGGGAGGGTGTCCGGCAAATTGCTCGGAAACATCGTGTCGTCCACGCTGCTGGCGGCGGGCTGCGACGTGATCGCTCTCGGAGTGGTGCCCACACCCACAATCGCAATCGCGGTGGAGAAACTCGGAGCCGCGGGAGGGATTTCCCTGACGGCGAGCCATAACCCGATCGAATGGAACGGGCTCAAATTCATGGGCCCGAGCGGCATGTTCCTCGATGCGGCGGAGAGCCGGCTCTTCTGGAACTTCGCCGAGGAGCAGGCGATGCCCTATGCCCGATGGGATGCGCCCGGCGCGCACAGGAGGGATGATTCCTTCATCGAACGCCACATCGATTCGGTCCTCGCACTTCCCTTCTTCGACGCGGAAGCGATTCGCAGGAGAGGGTTCCGGATCGTCGTCGATTCGGTCAACGCGGCCGGGGGTCTGATCGTGCCGCAGCTTCTGCGTCGGCTTGGCTGCACGGTGATCGAGATGAACTGCGACGTCAGCGGCATTTTCAGCCGTATGCCCGAACCGGTCCCTGAAAATCTTACCGGCCTCTGCCGCCGCGTCGTCTCGGAACACGCCGATGCCGGTATCGCCGTCGACCCCGATGTCGACCGGTTGGCGCTCGTCGACGAATCGGGAACTCCCTTCGGAGAGGAATACACCGTCACGGCGGTGGTAAAGTTCGTGCTGGAAAAGCGGAAGAGGGAAAACCCGGGTTCGGCCGCCACGGTCGTGGTGAATTTATCGACCACCCGGGCGGTGGATGACGTGGCGAAGGAATTCGGCGCCACGGTACTCCGCACTCCCGTGGGTGAAATCAACGTCGCCGCGCGGATGAAGGAATCCGGCGCCCTCGTCGGGGGAGAGGGGAGCGGAGGGGTGATCCTTCCCGCCCTCCATTACGGAAGGGACGCCATCGTCGGCATCGGTTTGATCCTTCAGCAGCTTGCCGAATTCGGCGGAACTCTCTCGCAGCTCAGATCCACGCTTCCCCGCTACTCGATGGCAAAGTCGAAGGTGCAGCTCTCCGGCCGGGATGCGGGTGAGGTTCTCCGCGAGTTCGGGAGCCAGTCTTCAAAGAACGGAAATGTCAACAACGAGGATGGAATCAAAATCATGTTTGACGACTCGTGGGTGCATCTGCGGAACTCCAATACGGAACCGGTTGTGCGCATCATCGCGGAGGCGCCGACCTCCGAAGGAGCCGAGGAGTTGACGCGGCGGTATACCGGGCTCCTCCTGGCGACGGGGGTGCGCGCGTGACGCTCTGCAAGGTGATCGGCACAATCGTCTCGACACAGAAGAACGAGCACTTGAAAACCTTCAAAACCCTGATCGTCCAACCGATCGATCTGACCGGGGCTTTTATCGGACGGGACATTCTTGCGCTCGATTCGGTGGATGCGGGGGTGGGGGACACGGTCCTGATCGTGCAGGAAGGCCAGGGGGCCGTGCAGGTCCTGAGGAATAAGAAAGTCCCCGTCCATTCCGTGGTGGTCGCAGTCGTCGACGGGCTTGATGTCGCCCCGCCGTAGGATGTTCGAGGGAAGAAAAACCGCCGGATAAGATCCGGCGCGGTTGCCGGCTCGCCCGGGCCGGCTTGTTCAGTCATCCAGCATAATCATGGCAGCAGGGAGGCAGGCATGATTTCCGCACTCGATTTATTGGCGCTATCCCAGGTCCCCCGGATCGGACCCCGACGCTTGCGTTCGCTCGTTTCACACTTCGGCGGTACGGAGGCCCTCCTCGGGGCTTCCCCGAAACAACTCGCGGCGACGGAAGGAATCAGCCGGCGTCTCGCCTCCTCGATCGCCCTGTTCATCCGGCATGAACGCATGGAAGCCCCCCGGGCGTATGCGGCCGCGCAACTCTCCAGGCTCAACAAAGTGAACGGCCGGATCGTCTCGTTCTGGGAGGAGGGGTATCCGGAATTGCTCAAGGCGATCTACGATCCGCCCCCCTTCTTCTTCGCCTGCGGGGAGTATGCGGCGGCGGACCGGTTCGCCGTCGCGATCGTCGGCACGCGGCTCCCCTCCGCGGAGGGAATTGCCCTCGCAGGGGAATTCGCGGGGGAACTGGCGCGCCGGGGAATCACGATCGTCAGCGGTTTGGCCCGGGGAATCGACACGGCAGCCCACGGGGCGGCGTTGAAGTCGGGAGGGCGGACCATCGCGGCCATCGGCTCGGGCCTTGATGTGATCTATCCGCCCGAAAACAAAGACCTTTTCCGCGGCATCGCGGGCCGGGGTCTCGTGTTGAGCGAATATGCGATGGGATCCAAACCCGACGCCGTGAATTTTCCCCGAAGGAACCGGATTATCAGCGGTCTCTCGCTCGGCACGGTCGTGGTTGAGACCGGTCTCAACGGGGGGGCCATGATTACCGCGAATCTGGCGCTCGATCAGAACCGCGAGGTGTTCGCGGTCCCCGGCGGTCCCCGCAACAAACGATCGCGCGGCTGCAATGCGCTCATCAGGGAGGGGCGCGCCAAACTCGTGGAGTCTGTCGATGACGTCGTGGCGGAGCTGGTGTCGAAACTCCCCTCCGGCCTGATTCGCGGCGTGGCGCGGGGACGAACGACGGAACCCGGATTGACGTTCTTCGAAAAAAGGATCTACGATTTCCTCGGTGCGGATCCCGTTCATATCGACGCGCTGGCGGGACGATCGCGTCTTGCGACTTCCGACGTGCTGGTGAATCTGCTGAGTCTCGAATTCAAGGGCCTGGTCAAACAATTTCCCGGCAAACTCTTCGTAAAGGCGTGATTTCAGGCTTCTCCGGCGGAGGTGTATCCCGTCACAGCATTCATCGGAGCCGAATGCTACATTATGCGGTTGTGCGCGGCGTTCGCGCGCCTTCGGCGGTATGACGGCCGGCGCCGATTCGCCGTTTCCGGGTTCCGAAGGCTTTTCTCTTTGTCAAAACTTTTGTATTTTGAGGGCGTATGTTTGTCGTCGGGGAAGCGGTGATCGATGAAGCAGTTGCACGGGCGCGATTCGCGTGCGACCTGGAGCAGTGCAGAGGTGCGTGTTGCACGCTTCCGGGAGGTCGGGGCGCCCCGCTCATCGACGAGGAGTGCGCGGAGCTCGAGCGCGCCTTTCCGGCTGCCGCAAAGTACCTCTCGGAGGAACATCTGCGGGTGATCCGGCGGGACGGCCTGTTCGAAGGCGTCTCCGGACAATTTTCGACCACCTGCGTGAATGACCGCGATTGCGTCTTCGTTTATTATGAAGGCGACGTCGCCCGCTGTTCTCTTGAAAAAGCCTGGCTGAACGGCGAGAGCGGGTGGCGGAAGCCGGTTTCCTGCCACCTCTTCCCGCTGCGCGTCTCGCGCGGGGCGGCGCAAATTGTGAGATATGAAAAACTGCCCGAATGCTCGCCGGGACGGCGCCTCGGCGAAGCTTCAAACATTCCCCTCTCCACGTTTCTCAAGGATGCCCTGGTACGCCTCTACGGCGAGGTGTGGTATGACGAGTTCCGGGCCGAATGCAGCAGGCGGGCGCTGCCCGGCGCGGTCGCGGAATCCGCGCCCGGGACATCCGGCACGCTCCCCGCGGGGCGATGACGCCGATGCTTAATCTCTCGCAGCGACAGACTCTCCAGCAGAAACTGACCCCGCAGCAGGTCCAGTACCTCCAGCTCCTCCAGCTGCCGGTCCTCGCCCTCGAGCAGCGGATCAAGGCCGAGCTCGAGATGAACCCTCTCCTGGAAGAAGCCGACGAGATGGAATTGGTCCAGGAGGCGGAGGAGCCCAAACTCGAGGAGCCTGTTGACGGAGCCGACGGCGAGGCCGCTGCGGAGCGGGAAAGCCAGACCTCGGACGACGGATATACGTTCGAAGACTTCATGAACGACGATCTTGACGGCCACAAGGCGACCCGCGCCGTCAGGGACGACGAGGAGCGGGATGAGCTTCCGCAGCCGGCGGAGCTCTCGCTGACACAGAGGCTTCGCGATCAGATTCTCATGCTCGACCTCACGCCCGACGAAAACCTCCTTTGCGAGGAAATCATCGGAAATATCGACGAGGACGGGTATCTCAGGCGCGAACTCCGGATGATCGTGGAGGATCTCAACCTCGCCCACCGGCTCTGCATCAGCGATCAGCGCGCGGAGGAGATTCTCCGGATGGTCCAGCGCCTCGACCCTCCCGGTATTGCGGCGAGGAACCTCCAGGAATGCCTCATCGTCCAGCTCGAACTCGGCAACTTCCCCGCCAGGCTCAAGGAGACCGCGATCAGGATCCTCCGCGATTTCTTCGAGGATTTCACGATGAAGCACTACGAGGAGCTCGCGAAGAAATTGAACGTCCACCTCGATGAGCTCAAGCAAGCCCTCGAGCTCATCCAGAAGCTCAACCCCAAACCCGGAGAGGGCCAGTTTACCCCGCAGCAGAATTACGTGATTCCCGATTTTACCGTCGAACGCGACCAGGACGATTTCCTGGTCGCCCTGAACGACCGGAATGTCCCGCCTCTGCGCATCAACAAGCGGTACAAGGAGTTGATGACAAAGAGGCAAAAACACGTCCAGGCGAACGGGGTCAAGGAATTCATTCGCAAGCGGTTCGACGCCGCGAAGTGGTTCATCGCGTCCATCAATCAGCGCCGGGACACGATGATGCGCGTCATGAGAGCCATCATCGAGAGGCAACGGGAATTCTTCGACACCGGCGAAAACCTCAAGCCGATGATCTATAAGGATATCGCCGAAACCATCGGAATGGATATCTCCACGATCAGCCGCGTGGTCAACGGAAAGTACGTCCAGACGGAGTTCGGGGTCTACGAGTTGAGGCATTTCTTCAGCGACAAGCTGACGACACAAACGGGCGAGGAAATCTCGAACAAAGAGGTCAAAAAAACCATCCGCACGATCATCGAAGGGGAGGATTCCAACAGGCCCCTGAGCGATGACCGGATCGCGGAGATGCTCAACGGCCGGGGGCTCAATATTGCGCGCCGGACCGTCGCGAAATACCGCGAGGCGATGAGAATTCCCGTCGCGCGGCTCAGGCGCAAAATCTGATCACAACGGCACGAATCGCATGTCGCACCTCATCCATTCCACGACCGTCATCGGGCTCTCCCGCGGGGGGAAAACCGTCATCGGAGGCGACGGGCAGGTCACCGTCGGCAATGCGGTGATGAAACAGAACGCCCGCAAGGTCAGAAAAATCTACAACGGAACGGTCCTTGCCGGGTTTGCGGGTGCGGCGGCGGACGCGTTCACGCTCTTCGAGCGCTTCGAAGATCAGATGGAAAAATATCACGGAAATCTGCTCCGGGCGGCTGTCGAGCTCGCGAAGAACTGGCGCACGGACAAGTATCTCCGGCAGCTCGAAGCCCTCCTGGCGGTTCTCAACAAGGAGCAGTCGCTGATTATCTCGGGTACCGGCGAGATCGTCGAGCCGGACGACGGCATCGTGGCGATCGGCTCGGGCGGAAATTTCGCGCTCGCCGCCGCGCGGATGCTGGTGCAGCACACCGAACTCCCGGCTTCCCAGATTGTGAAAGAATCGCTTTCCGCGGCGGCCGACATCTGCATTTACACGAACAAACACATCACGATCGAGGAGCTGGAATGACGGGGTTCTCCGGGTCCCGGTATCGGAGGCGCGATGGCTGACCGGGCCGCAAATCGCAAGCAGAAGGAAGCGACCGTGAAGGAGCTGACTCCCCGGGAGATCGTCCGCGAGCTCGACCGGTACATCATCGGACAGCACGCCGCGAAGAAATCCGTGGCGATCGCGATCCGGAACCGGTGGCGCCGCATGCAGACCCCGGAGCCGCTCCGGGAGGAGATCATGCCGAACAATATCATCATGATCGGCCCCACCGGGGTCGGGAAAACGGAGATCGCCCGGCGCCTCGCGAAGCTGAGCAACGCACCGTTCCTGAAGGTCGAGGCGTCTAAATTTACCGAAGTCGGATACGTGGGGCGGGACGTGGAATCGATCGTCCGGGACATCACGGAATACGCCGTCAACATGCTGAAGGAAGAAAAGAACGCGGAAGTCCTGGAGAAGGCGACCCGCATGGCCGAGGAACGGATACTCGACGTGCTGGTGCCGCCCCTCAAACGGCGGCAGCCGGTCGAGGCGCTCGTTCCCCAGGAGGAACCTCCGGAGGGGGAAGACTCGAAGGCCACCCGGGAAAAATTCCGGGAAAAACTGAATGCGGGCGAGCTGGAAAACCGCATGATCGAGGTGGACGTGACCGCCTCACAGCTCCCCTCGATGCAGATCCTCGGGCCCATCAATATCGAAGAGATGGGCATGAATATTCAGGAAATGTTCGGCAACATGATGCCGAAGAGGACGAAGAAGCGAAAGATGACGATCGCGGAAGCCCGGGTGATCGTCATCCAGGAGGAATCCCAGAAGCTGATCGATACGGATCTCATGGTCAAAGAAGCGCTCGACCGGGTCGAGAACACCGGCATCGTCTTCATCGATGAGATCGACAAAATCGCCGGGCCCAAGTCCCAGAGCGCCGGCCCCGATGTCTCCCGGGAAGGGGTGCAGCGGGACCTCCTCCCGATCGTCGAGGGGACAAACGTCACGACGAAGTACGGCATCGTCAAGACGGACCACATCCTGTTCATCGCCTCGGGCGCGTTTCACGTCTCGAAGCCGTCCGATTTGATCCCGGAACTTCAGGGCCGGTTTCCGATACGCGTCGAGCTGAACAGCCTGACCGAAGACGACTTTGTGAAGATCCTGACCTATCCTCAGAACGCGCTGGTCAAGCAGTATTCGGCTCTGCTTCAGACGGAGGGGGTGAAGCTGGAGTTTGCGGAAGACGGAATCCGGGAGATCGCGCGGACAGCCACCGAGGTCAACGAACAGGTTGAGAACATCGGAGCCCGCCGGCTTCATACGATTATGACGACGCTCCTCGAGGAATTTCTCTTCGAGACGCCGGATCAATACGCGGGCAAGACGGTGATGGTGACGAAGGAGATGGTCGAAGACAGGCTGAGCGGGATTGTCAAAAACAAGGATTTGAGCAGGTACATCCTGTAGCGGGTGCTCGCTGTCATCCTGAGCGAAGCGAAGGATCTCGCTTTCTGAGGCGGGAGATTCTTCGCTTCACTTCGTTCCGCTCAGAATGACACCGCTCACCGCGTTCCCTCAGGATGACATACGCTTCTTACCGCGCTTTGTCTCCCGCAGTCGGGGCCTGGAACCCGAACCCCCCCTGGGAGGGCTCTCCCTGAATTTTGATTTCCCCGAAGGTCTTCTCGTACTTCTCGATATTTTCCTTGAGCGCGTTCAGAAGAAGCTTTGCGTGCTGCGGCGTGGTGATGATCCTCGCGTGCACCTTGGCCTTGGGGATTCCGGGAAGGACCCGCGTGAAATCGACGACAAACTCCGCCGGAGAATGCGTTATGATCGCGAGATTGGAATAAATTCCCTCCGCTTCCTTCTCCCCCAGTTCGATGTTGATCTGCTGCTGGGGTCCCTGATTCGTCATGCTGAAATCCTCATGTGGTCCCAATGATGCCCGAGCGGGGAACGCCGCCGGGCGCCGGGGCTACTTGCCCCGGAGTACATCGACTTTCTTGATCGCGGCTTCCGCCTGCTTGAACATCCCCGCATTTCCGTAGGCGGACGCCAGCGCCTCGAGGAAATCGGCGTTGTCGGGCTTCAACGAGACGAGTTTTTCGAGAAGGATCACCGCCTTCTTGAACTTCGGAATGTACGACTTGTCGGTTTCTCCCTTGCCCTTCGATTTTGCCTCCGCCTCCTCCTTCATTTTTGCGCCGAGCTTCATATATGCGACCGATCCGTTTCGCAACGCCTGGTCGTAAGAGCTGTCCGCGGCGACGGCCGCGTCGAAGTGACTGATCGCCTCCTCCATGTTGCCCTGGTCCAGAAGCAACAGGCCCAGGTCGTTCTGGTACACTTTATTCTTCGGGTCCTTGTCCACCGCTTCCTTGATCAGCGGCATGGCGTCCTTCGTCCGTCCCGCCTCGATATAGAGGTTGATCAGCGTCCCCATCATTTCGTCGTCTCCCGGGTTTGCGGCCCGTTGCTCGGTGAGGGCGGTGATCGCCTGGTTGAACCCTTCGGCTGCCTCCGCCGTTTTTCCGTTCTTTTTCGACTCCTCGGCCTTCTGGATGTAGGCGTTGATGAGCGAAGCCGCAAGCGGCGGATCCTTCCTGATCGACAGAGCCTTTTGGAGGGTCGCGATCTCGTCGTCATAGTTGCCCGAGAGGTGCTGCGCAACGGCCATATTCTGGTAGGTGATCACACTGTCGGGATTGACCACAAGCGCCATCTTGTAGGCTGAAATCGATTTTTGAAGGTAGAGATCGGCGCTATCCTTGGCCGCAGGGTCCTTGCGGAGCGTCTGGCTCCGGTTGAAGAAATTGACCCCCTGATTGAGGGTGATCCCCCACACGTACTTTTTGTCCTCGATGATCTTCGGCTCGAACTCCTTGCTCACAGAGAGCGACTGCTTGTAGGCCTCGGCCATTCCCGTATAATTCCCCTTCTCGAGCCGCACCCTGCCGAGAAAGTACCATGCTTCGCCGTTCGCGGGATTCTTCTCGACTTCCTTCATGAACGAAGAGTCGGCTTTGTCCAGATTTTTTTGACTGTACGCCAGTTTTGCGGTCGTCATCTCCGATGATCCGCATTGAAATCCGGTCACTGTCAGATACAGTGCGAGCGCCGCGCAAGCCGCGGGAATGAGCCAAGCCCGTTTCATGGTTACTCCAAAGAGTTGAGGGTCGGTAAGGGTTCTTGAATTGGTGTGAATATACGTAACCCATCCATAAGAATCAAGAAAACAGGGGAGCTGGCGGCGCCTCAATTTTGACGGATCTGTCATCCTGAGCGGAACGGAGTGGAGCGAAGGATCTCCCCATGAGAATCGTCGAGATCCTTCGCTTCGCTCAGGATGACAAACTAGGGCACAACCGCAGAGCTCGTTGACTTTCGGCGGAAATTTTGGTATATACCCGTACTGTTAGAGACCTCTATGACCGAGTGTGAGTTTTGCAGAATCATCCGGGGAGAGACCGCCGCCGAAGTCCTCTTTAAGAGCGCACACGCCCTCGCAATTCTTGACATCAATCCGATTCATTACGGGCACGTCCTGGTGATGCCGTTGCGCCACTACGCCACGTTCCTCGAGGTGCCCGGCGACGAGCTCTCCGGTTTGATCAACGCGGTGAAGACGGTTTCCCAGGCGGTCGTCCGGTCGTTGCGCCCTCCCGGGTTCAACATATTTTCGAATAACGGCAAGGCGGCGGGACAATCGGTCTTTCATTTCCACTTCCATATCACACCACGGTACGACGATGACAACATTCGCTTTGTCCTCACGCTTAAGAAATACGGCGGGGATGATATGCTCCAGTATGCAAACCGCATCCGCACCGCCATTCAGACCGACCCGATCCATGAGCTTCTTTAACCGGGAGGCAACGGCCCGATGACTCTCTCGCCTCCCGCCGGCGGAAGCCGGATCACAGTCCAGAACGGCCGGCTGTCGGTTCCCGATCGTCCGGTCATCCCGTTCATAGAAGGGGATGGCACGGGCCCCGACATCTGGCGCGCTTCCCAAAAAGTCCTCGACGGCGCGGTTGAGCGCGCCTACGGGGGGCGCAGGAGCATTGCATGGATGGAGGTTTATGCCGGTGAAAAAGCGTTCAAGCTCTTCAACTCGTGGCTTCCGGACGAGACCGTTACGGCCTTCCAACAATATATCGTGGGGATCAAGGGACCGCTGACCACTCCGGTGGGGGGCGGTATACGGTCCCTCAACGTCGCCCTGCGCCAGATGCTCGATTTGTACGTCTGCCTGCGCCCTGTCCGTTACTTCGAGGGCGTCCCCTCCCCTGTGAAGCGTCCGGAGGCGGTGGACATGGTCATCTTCCGCGAGAATACGGAAGATATCTACGCGGGGATCGAATTCGCGGCCGGGACGCCCGAATCGGGAAAAATCCTTGATTTTTTCGCGAAGGAATTTCCTGATGCCTTCAAGAAGATCCGTTTCGGGACACCGAAGGGGGTCGCCAGTTGGATGGAGATTGCGGGCGTGCACACCGAGGGCGACGGGCGGGTGCAGGTCGGGGTCGGATTAAAACCGGTTTCGCCGCAGGGTTCGTCGCGCCTGATCCGGGCGGCGATCAAGTACGCTCTCGAACAGAAGCGGCGGTCGGTGACATTCGTCCACAAGGGGAACATCATGAAATTCACCGAGGGCGCGTTCCGCGACTGGGGATACGAGGTTGCCGAGCGTGAATTCGGGCGGCAGGTTTACGCCTGGACAGAGTGGGAACGGACGAAGAAGGAAAAAGGTGAGGCGGCGGCGAATGCCGAGCAAAAAGCCGCCCTCGCGTCGGGGAAACTCCTCGTCAAGGACGCCATCGCCGATATCACTCTCCAGCAGGTTCTCACGCGGCCGGAAGAATTCGACGTGATCGCCACACTCAACCTGAACGGCGACTACCTGAGCGACGCTCTCGCGGCGCAGGTGGGAGGGATCGGGATCGCGCCCGGAGGCAACATCAACTATGTCACGGGCCACGCGGTCTTTGAAGCCACGCACGGCACTGCTCCAAAGTACGCAGGCCTCGATAAGGTGAACCCCGGCTCGGTAATTCTTAGCGGGGAAATGATGCTGCGCTACCTCGGCTGGGGGGAGGCGGCTGACCTGATCATGAAGGGGCTGGAGAAGACGATCAAGTCGAAAGTGGTGACCTACGATTTCGCCCGGTTAATGACCGGCGCCCGGGAAGTGAAATGCTCTGAGTTCGGAGAAGCGATCGTGGCAAACATGTAGGGCCGGGTCGGGTCTGCCGGCCCCGGACCCTATCTGAGGAGGAGCATTTTTCTCACCCCTTCAAAACCTTCACCCGTTTTGTCCCCCCCTGCCGGTTCGGCAATCAGCCTGTAGAGATAGACCCCGCTGGAGAGCATGCTTGCGTCGAATTCGGCCTGCTGTCTTCCCATTCCCATGCTCTGCCTGCTCAGGAGTGTCGCCACCTCGCGTCCCCCGATATCGTACACCTTCAGCGTGACGACGGAGGGATGGGCGAGCACGAACGGGAAAACGGTTTTTGGGTTGAAGGGGTTCGGATAATTCTGCCCGAGAGAATATTGAACGGGCTTCGTCTCCTGTTCAGCTATTCTCACGCTGACGCTCGATTGCGGCCCCGGGATTGTGGCGCTTCCGCTTCCCCGCATCCCGATCACACGGCCGTCAACGAGGAGA
>DATDFQ010000012.1 GCA_036522515.1 Bacteroidota bacterium | reverse complement strand
GAGCACGTCCGCGTGACGGTCTATGACATGCTCGGTCGCGAGATTTCAACCATAGTGGACCGGATGCAGGATCCGGGAACACATGCGGCGCAATTCGACGCCGGAACTCTCTCCACCGGCGTCTACTTCTACCGCGTCTGGACGTCCGGAGGCGACGTCACCTCGAAGAAGATGGTCGTGATTCGCTGACCGGTTCGGGCGCGGCCGTGCCGTGCCCTCTTCTTCCGCCCGGGGGGCCCTTGATGATCCTGACGAGCGCCACCGCCGCGAAAATCATTCCGAGCACCGCAACGACCGAGGAGCCTGCCGGAAAATCGAAATTTACCGCGAACATCAATCCTGCCCCTCCCCCCGCCACGCTGATCAGAAGCGCGATGAGCACCACCGACCAATTGGACCTTCCGAGCATGATCGCCGAAACAGAAGGGATGATGAGATAGGAAAAGACCGGGATGACCCCGCCGGCCCGGACTGCGAGAACGATTGAGAGGCCGATGGAGAGATAGAACAGGAAATTCCACGGATTAAAGAGCAGCGCCTTCTCACTCTGGCCGTTCTCGAACGACTCGGTGAGCGCGAAGAATTTCTTGTGGAATACGGCCTGGACCAGCCCGATGGCGCCGAAGACGATCGCCATGTTCCGGAGGCTCTCGCCGGTCACCGTGAAGAGGCTCCCGAAGAGAACCTCGGAGATATCCGATTCTCCGTGCGGGGTTTTCGCGATGAAGAGGACGGTTGCGGCCGAGGCGACCGCATAGATGATGCCGATGATCGCCTCCTGCTTCAAACGCTTGTCCCTGATGTTGATGAAGGAGAGGAAAAAGGCCCCCGCCATCGTAAAGATGACCGAGACAAGCGTCGAATCCTTTTCGATGAACCCCGCGAAGGCCACCCCGAGCATGGAGATCTGCCCGAGGGCGAGATCGACGAAGACGATCCCCCGGCCGACGACGTGGACTCCGAGATAGGAGAGCAACAACCCCATCACGAGGCTCACTTCCAGGGCGCTGAGGACAAAGTCATGATGAAACATTTCGAACATGGTTTCTCCCTTCTTGATCTGCTGGGTTTACCTGGTGACCGGTTGTTTGAGCGCATCCACGAGCTTGTTGACGTTGTTTTCGAACACATCGAAATAATCCCTGATATCGTCCTCCGCACCCACGGACGTCGCAAGCACGACGACCTTCGCGCCCGTCTGCCGGCCGACCAGGTCCGCGGATTCGGTTGTGAAATAGGGTGAGGAGATGATCACCCGGATGTTGTCCCGCTTGATCTCGCCGATGACCTTGAGCAACTGGTTGGGCGTCGGGGGGATGCCCGGCTTCGGTTCGAGAAAATCGACAATCTGGAGCCCGAAGCGCTGCTCGAAGTAGACCCATTCGTTGTGATAGGCGATGATCTTGGTGCCCTTGTAGGGGGCCATCTTTGCCGCCCATTCTTTCATCTTCAGATCGATCTTCCCGTCGAACCGGTTCAGGTTTTCCTGGAAGATTGCCTTGTTCTCCGGGGAGACCCTCGCCAGTCCCTCGAAGATATTCCGGGCGATCTGCTTGCCGCGGACAGGATCGATCCAGAAGTGAGGATTCCCGTAGATATGGATATCCCCCTCCGCCCGGTTGACGCTCGAAGGAACCTGAAGAAGGGGAACATTCTCGGAGACGTCGACGTACCCTTCGCTCCCTTTCTGGATCTTCACGTTGCGGGCGCTGTTCAGGAGGGGAGGGACCCATCCGACCTCAAGATCAAGCCCGACCGTCACGAAGAGGTCCGCCTTCGAGAGCTTGAGGATGTAGCTCGGTTTGGGATCAACGAAATGCGGGTTCTGAAATCCGGTCGCGATCGCAAACGCGTCGACCTTATCGCCGCCGATCGCCTCGGCGATGCTTTTCAAGTCCGTCAGTGTTGTTACGACCCTTATCTTTTGATCCGCATGCAGGGGCATCGCCCAGGCGATGAAGATCGCAAGGAGGGAAAGAACTCTCTGTTTCATACGTCAACCTTTTCGATGGTGATGATCAATAAGCGTGGGCCCCATGCGATCCGATGACGAAGATCCATCGGAGCATGGCTTGCTGGTACTGGTCCTGAAAATTGCTCGTCGTTGTTCTTGCCTCCAGCTCGATTTTCTGGAATTCCGTGGCATACCACCCGAGCGACGCCGAATAGGCGCGCTCGACGAGCTGGGAGGAGTACGGGAAGTTTGTATAGTCGAACCGTCCGGTCAAGAACCACCGTTTCTCGATCTGGTAGGTGATGAAGGAATACATCCCCCATGAGTTCACGTCCACGTCGGGGGCGACCTTCGCCTTGCTGAAATAGGCCTCGCTCTGCCAGACGAACGACTGGTAGGTGTTGAACTGGAGAGGCTTCCATTTGTACGTCAGATCGAGCGCCCCGATCGTCGTGGAGAACGAGGAATCGTTCGGGCCCGTAAGCCCGGAAACACCCAGCTCGAGCGTGGAGTTCTGCGACAGGTCCCAGAAGTTTTTCAGATGGAGTAGGTAGAGGTACTTGTCGGCTCCGCTTCTGGAGAAGCTGGGATTGTCGACGGGCCCGTCGGTTACCTCGAGCGTGAGCTCCTGGTAGAAGTCGAGGGGGTTCGGAACGAGCCAGCTGAGAGAGAAGCCCTCGTCGTTCAGCCCGTCCGGGCCGAAATAGTTCTCATAGGCAAGGGGCACGTCGATGAAGGGAAGCGCGTGGGGGTGAACCGGGTTGATTCTCCCGAGGCTCATACGGAATTTTCCCGCCTTGAGCTGTAGTCCCGCCGGGAGGTCGAGCGTGGTCAGGTACGCCTCCTCCAGATCGGCCTCAAACTTGCCCGTCGACCGGTCTTTGGCCAGGGAAAGAAAGAAATCGGCGCGGGCGTACGGATCGACAAACGACTGGAAGGAAAACTCCCCTTCGTTGAAGAAGAGATCATAGTTTCTCCCCGTCCCGCTATGGTACGCGCCCTGAAAATCGCCGATCGCGCTCATATTGGGGTTCGTCGATATCCCGCTGCGCACCTGGGCCTGAGGAGGCGCCGTTTGGGCGGGAGGCTGCATCTGCTGCTCCAGTTGTTTCAGGAGAAGCGAATCAGCGGCGGTGCTGTCGGCCTGGGAGAAGGCCGGAGAGACCGCGGCCACGGTGAAAAGGGAAACAAGGATGATGTTCCACATAGAGCTTGACCATACGTTGTGTTCGAGGACGCCGGATCGGCTCCGGCGGCTGAATTAACAAACCGTATGGTCCCGCGGTGGCGCGCGGTCGAGGCAGGGGGAGTGGCGAAGGGAGAGTAAGCCTGTTTCGCCCTTATGGCAGGGCGTTTCGAACAGGGTGTGGATCGCGAGGAAGACCACCGAAGGCGTGATGAAAGAAACAGAAGAAACAATCCTCGCACAGAGGGAGCAGGAAATCGGGTTCTCATCGGTGGAGCGGTTCTTCTCGAAAGGCGCAACTGCCGTCGGTCCCGCCGCGGCACTCATGGAGTGCCAGTGCGCGACGGTGAGGACCGGAATCGTGCCGCAAAAGCTCAGCAGCACGAGCGAGGCGAGAATCCTTTTGGCCATGTTCCTATAGATCACGGTCTGTAAATATACAGTTTTTTCGCCCTACACGCAATGTAGGGTACTGGCTCAATTTCATCGAGTATGTCATCCTGAGGGAGCGTAGCGACCGAAGGATCTCGTCTTTCCGATCTGCGAGATCCTTCGCTTCACTCAGGATGACAAAATGAGACTCTGCCATCCGCCCGCATTTGCTTGCCCCGCACTAGAGATGAAGGGCGAGCTTTAGAACGACATTTCGCCTCTCACCGTACGCCGCCCCGCTGAAATACGCGCCTTTCAGCAGGTAGTCACTGTCGAAAATGTTCGTGACATACAACGAAGGTTCCAGGGTCGCCGAGCCCTCGAGGCGAATGGTGTATCCGAAGGCAAGATTCAGCGTGGTGTAGGGAGGTGTGTGCGCATCGGGATTGAAGTCGAACAGTCCGGTCCCGAACGCGCCACCGCCCGGGTTGCCGTTGGTCAGGCCCGAGCCATGGATTGCTGTTGCGTTGATAAACCAGTCGGAGGGCTGGTAATTGAGGCTTCCGACGATTGAGAGCCGTTGATCGTGATCCAGATCGGTCGCCTCGCCGGCGTCGTCCTGGGGCAGGAAACCGCCGGTGATCGCACCGGACCCGTACGCATGGGTGAGAGCTACATTGAGGTACCCTGTGACCGGCGTTGAGGGACTGCTGTAGGAAAGTCCCGCTTCGAGGCCGCTCGTTTTGACATGTTCGATATTCACGGGTGTTTTTACTGCGCTCGAACCGATTGTCTGGTCGTCGACACCGGGCCCGGCTTCCTTATGGTAGGCCGCGAGCTTGCACTTGAGTCCGAAGGTGAACGAATGCGAATAGACGGCCTCATAGAAATCATCTCTCTCCGGAAGGGTCGGAAGACCGTCCCCGGTCACGTTGGACGCAAGGAGCCTGATCCCCTCGATGTTATTCGGCATGAACAGCCTTCCGTAGTAGAGGTAGGCGGTGTTCGCCTCATCGATGAGGAAATTCACACGAACGCGCGGGCTGACCTGTGTCTGGAGCTCCGCATCGGGCGCCACATGCTGGTCGTACCGGACCCCGGCATCCAGGCGCGTCCACTCGAAGGGGTGCCATTCGGCCTGCCCGAAGATTCCGAAATCCGAGCCCGCATAATCAACCCTCACGGACGGGCCGGGACTGCCGGCGCTGTCCCGCGAAGTGAAATGTTCCGTTCCGGTCGTCGCCGTAACGGTAAGGCCCCCCTTGAACATGATCTGATGCGACAGGCGAATATCGTACTTGGTGATCAAACCGAGAGATGAGAACGAACGATCTTCGGTCAGCGCGTAGAGGATGCTATCGCCTGAAAACTGAAAGGAGGCGGGGCTCGCCGGCCCGGGCGTATAGAGAAGGCCCCCCTGACGTGCCAGAAGCCCCGCAAAAAAATTGCTCTCTCTGTCCGGGTCGGTGGAGAGCGTATGATAGAACGACACGGTTTGAAACGAGTTATTTGTCTCCTGCGCGTCCGGAGAAAACCCCTGCTCGTTGATGTCGAACGGCACCTGCGTATTTGTGCTCCCCCAATTCAGGTTTGCCGTCAGATAGTTCTTCGCGTCGAAGAGATAGTCGAATTTGCCGTAGAGAAAAAAGTCCTTTCCTTC
>DATDFQ010000011.1 GCA_036522515.1 Bacteroidota bacterium | reverse complement strand
CGGGGACGACCGGGGCCGCGCCGGTCCAGTCGAGATGAAAGTAGAGGCCGTCGGCGCTTCGCCGGAACGCATAGTCATGGATGAATGCAAGCTGCCTCGCTTCGATGGCGCCGAGCTTCATCCCGAGGTGGATCTCATACCCGGCTTTCCTCAACCGGGCGACACACTCTTCCAGAGCGCGGAACCCCGGAGTCTCGTCGTAGCGGGTTTCGACCCCTTCGGCGACGCGCCCGTCGATGAGGATGCGGAACACCCTCCGCCCGAAACCCGTGTACTTCAAAAGAAGCTCGCCTGAGAGTTCTTCGGGGGTTCCTTCCACGATGACTTTCAGTCCGAGCGCAAAGCCGTACTGCACGATCTCGAAGAGCTCCGGGAACCGGACGACCCCGGGGCCTGTGAGGACGAGGATCGGCCTGGAGACGCGGGAGATGCTTTCGATCGTCAGCATGCATTCCTGCATCGTAAATTTGTCTGTGAATAACGGTATCCCCGCCCCTAAAGGGACGTGAGCCGTTTTCCTGTCACCCGTCAATTGCCAGACAATCAGCCGCGGTCTAGAATCTTCTGTTCTCATGATAGTAGTCCCAGGTTAGTGAAATCGGTGGTTGAAATAGACTCGCTTTGAGGCGCGTTATCTGTAGAGAATATCCTCGGTCCAGTCCTCCTGAGCATGGATGCGTTGCCGGCGATGGACCCGTTCGATGGCTTCGATCACTTTGGCGCAATACCGTTCCAGCGGGCAGTAGGACTCCTCGCGCATCCCGCACCGGCCGTTTCCCCACTGTTGCCGGCATTTGGAACAGACGATCGCCCCGATGTCCGCCTCATAATCCTGCATGGTCTCGATGCCTCCCTGCTTCACGAGCTCGGCGACACTCAGGAGGAACGCGGGGACGGGGCATTGGACCGGCTGATCGAGATGGCAATCCCCCCAGATGTCTCCGTCGGCGCAATGTGAACAGATTGCCGCACGAACCGCAAGCCAGTAGCGGTCGAACTCGCTCATTCCCGGTTCCGCGGGCCTCGCCGGTTGACCGGGCGCCTTCACTCGGCGAACGCGGTCATGCCGCCTCCGCTTCGTTCATTTTCGCGCGGACCGTCTCGACGATTTCCACGATGAACGGATAGTACCGGTCCAGCGCGCATTCGAGGTCGTCCCGTTTCCTGCAGCCCATGTCCGCTTCCTGGTGGGCGCAGAGGATGCACACGTTTCGCCGGAGGGAGTTGATGTAGGTATCGATGGAATCCGATTTAACGTTCGCGACAGTCATCACCAACTGGGGAAGGAACGATTTCAGCGTGCATTCGTCCCCCGCCTGGAGCCTGCAATTGCCTTTCCCGTCCCCGTCCACACACTTGACGCAGATCCTCTCCTGAAGGGCTTGCCAGTACTTGTCGAGTTCCATGATGCTCTCCTTTCCTGAAGAACGGAATGATGGAAATGCGGTACTGATCGTACCTGTCGTCCTTAAAGATTAAATCCTTCCTGGATCTGGTCCAGCACCTCGAACCGCTCCTTGAGCCGGCTCTTGATCTCGTCGATGAACCGGATCGACTTCTGCCGCTGGATGATGAGCTCGTTCAGAACCAATTTCACGTCCGGATAGGTGCACTCATCCCGCAGTTCCGCGTAGCGCAGGATGGCTTCCTTTTCCCGCTGTTGCGCGATCTCGATCGCGGTGCAGGTTTCGCGGCACGTGTGGTGACAGTCGACTTTCGTTCGGTTCATACCTGGTCCTTTCATGCCAATGGTGTGGCTGCTTCAATGACTAGCATCTCTCCGCGCCGGAGACCTTCTTCATTTATGCGCAACAGATTGTGGTACCGCTCCGGGAGCACTTCCGCAAGCGCCTTCACGACGGATGAAACATGAACGACCTCGCAGACGCTGAGGAACGCGCCGAGCATGATCATGTTCTTGATCCGGGGGTTTCCCAGCCTGAGCGCCTCCTGTTCGGCCGCGACGGGCACGACGGTCAGGTCCGTGCGCATCGGCGGGATGATGATGTTTCCGCTTTCGTAGAGAAGAATTCCGTTGCTCTTCACTCTGTCCTGGAACTTGTCGAGCGAAGGCTGGTTCAAGGCGATCAGGGCGTCGAAGCGATTGACGATCGGGGAGCTGATGGCGGTGCTCGAAACGGTGACGATGCAGTTCGTCGTGCCGCCCCGCATCTCAGGACCGTAGGAGGGCATCCAGGAGACCTCCTTTCCCTCGATCACTCCGGCGTAGGCGAGAGTCATCCCCATGGAGAGAACCCCTTGTCCTCCGAAACCGGCGAAGAGTATTTCGTGTGTCATAGGTTCCTCTTAATAGAAATTGTCATTCTGAGGAGCGGAGCGACGAAGAATCTCGCAGCGAGATCCTTCGCTTCGCTCAGGATGACGAGTTTGAAAGAAGGACGTCGAACCTGAGTCACTGTTCTAATTCTTCCCTTCCCGCTTCTCGACCGGCTTCCCGTCGACTTTGAGGTCGCCGAGGGGATAGACCGGAAACATATTCTCGACCATCCATTCGTTCGATTCCCGGGGAGTCATCTTCCACCCCGAAGGGCAATTCGACACGACCTCTATGAGGCAGTACCCCTTTTTCTCTTTCTGCGCCTGGAACGCCTTCATGACCGCCTTCTTCAGCTGCCGCACTGCGTTGGGCGTGTGGACGGCCTGCCGGGTCACGTAATGGGAACCGGGGAGGTTTGCGATCAGGTCTGTAATTTTGAACGGAAATCCCTGCGTTTCCATCGTCCGCCCCTCGGGCGTGGTGCTCGTCTTCATCCCCAGAAGCGTCGTGGGGGCCATCTGTCCCCCCGTCATGCCGTAGATCGCATTGTTGATGAACACCACGAGGATGTTTTCACCCCGGTTCGCCGCATGGATCGTCTCCGCCGTCCCGATGGCGGCAAGATCGCCGTCGCCCTGGTAGGAGAAAACGTACTTTTCGGGAAGCAATCTCTTGATCCCCGTCGCGACGGCGGAAGCGCGTCCGTGGGCCGCTTCCTGCATGTCGATGTTCATATACTGGTAGGCGAATACCGCGCAGCCGACGGGGGCGACGCCGATTGTGTCGGATTGGATTCCGAATTCTTCGACCGCCTCCATGAGAATCTTGTGGACGACGCCGTGGCCGCACCCCGGACAGTAGTGCATCCTGGTCTCCGTCAGGGTGGACGGCTTCTGCCACACGCACTCGAGGCCGTCGAGGTCAATCTTCAAGTTATTCATCGGCTATACCCTTCGAGGTGAATCCGGAATCGCACGTTTCCAATATCGGAGCGCCTGAATTTGAAATGCGGGATGCGAATTCGACGATCTGGCTTGCCACCTCCTCGGGGGAGGGTATGATCCCGCCCATTCTACCGTAAAACCCCACGGTGGCTCGCCCCTCGATGGCGAGCCGCACATCCTCGACCATCTGGCCGGAATTCAGCTCCACGACCAGGACTCCTTTCGCGCGGCCGGAGTAGTGCGCAACGATCCCGGTCGGAAACGGAAAAAGGGTGATGGGACGAAGGATGCCAGCCTTTATCCCGCGGCTGCGAGCGAGCTCGACAGCCCGGTGGGAGATGCGCGCGGCGAGACCGTACGCGACCACAATCACCTCTGCGTCGTCCGTCATCACCTGCTCGGAGCGGGTCTCTTCATCCTGGATCAACCGGTACTTGGCCTGCAGGCGTTTGTTGACTTCCTCCATCTTTTCCGACTGGATGTGGAGAGAGGTGATGATATTGCGCTCGCGACCCGGGCGCTTGCCCGTGGTCGCCCAATCCTTCGGAATGACATGCTGCCGGGGGTCGTACTCTTTGAACACCACTTTCTCCATCATCTGGCCGAGCGCGCCGTCGGCAAGAATCATGACCGGGTTCCTGTACTTGTCGGCCAGGTCGAACGCGTCAAAGACAAAATCCGCCATCTCCTGAACGCTGGCCGGCGCCAGGACGATCAGCCGGTAATCTCCATGCCCTCCCCCCTTCGTCGCCTGAAAGTAATCGCCTTGCGAAGGCTGGATCGTTCCCAAACCGGGCCCGCCCCTGTTGACGTTGACCACCAGGCAGGGGAGCTCTGCGCTGGCGATATACGACAAGCCCTCCTGCATCAGACTGATGCCGGGGCTCGAAGAAGAAGTCATCACGCGCATGCCGGCTCCGGCCCCCCCATACACCATGTTGATTGCAGCAACCTCGCTCTCGACCTGCAGGACGACCATTCCGCGCCTTCGTCCCTCATCCGCGAGGTATTCAAGTATCTCGGATTGCGGCGTGATCGGATAGCCGAAATATCCCCGGCAGCCGGCGCGAATCGCCGCTTCCGCGAGCGCTTCATTACCTTTCATCAACCGGATATCGCTCATAAGTCGACCCTCCCCACCGCCATCGGTGCCGTAACAGATTTCACCGGCCGCCCTTCCTGTCTGACCGCCGGCTCGGAGGCGTCCGGCCTCGCTTTTTTGGGCGCCCGATAGACCCTGATCACCGTGTCGGGACAGACGAGCGCGCAGTTCACACAGCCCGTGCAGTTGTCCTGAACGAGGACCGCGTAGTGATAGCCCAGCCCGTTGATCCTGGGAGAAAGGGCGAGGCTCTTTTGGGCGCAGGCTTCGATGCAAAGCTCGCATCCCTTGCACGACTCTATGTCGATGACGACGGTTCCGCGGATTGATTTCATCTCCTGACCTTTCGCCTTAATTCTCAAGCCCGTCAGTGATCCAGATCGAAAGTTCATGCAGGCTCGGGATCCTTCCGGAGACCATAATCCTGCTGTCGATCAGAACGGACGGGGTGTGGACGCCGCCCTGCACCGCCCCCTTGAACGGGTATTGTTTCCATTCGACCTCGATCTCGTCGTCGAATTTGCTCACAGCCTCCTCCACGTTCGTGAGCGTTCGCTGCGTTTTCACACCGGGCATTCCCGCGACAACAATTCTCATTGGGGTTCCTTAGGTTGCGAGAGCTGTGGTTTCCATTTCTGCGTTGAGCCGGATCTTACGTTCTCCCGGCTTCCCTTCGAGCCGCTGCGCCTCGAAGACCGCCATCGCCGTCATGTTGACGATGTCGTTGACGTCGTTTCCGGGCACCAGGAGATAGACCGGCTTGCGAATCCCGAGGAGCATCGGCCCGATTGCAGTCGCTCCTCCGAGCCGGACCAGCAATTTGTAGGCGATATTCGCGGAGGTGAGGTCCGGGCAGATCAGGATGTTCGCCCCACCCTTCAGGCTGCTCAAAGGATACAATTCGCCGATCAATTCCGGCGTCACCGCGGCGTCCGCCTGCATCTCGCCGTCGATCTTGAGATCGGGGGCGAGCGACCGGACGATCGCCACCGCGCGCTGGACTTTCTCCACGAACGGGTGTTTGGTGCTGCCGAAATTGCTGAACGAGAGCATGGCGATCCGGGGCTCGATATCGAACTCCTTCACCTTCTTCGCCGTCAGCATCGCGATCTCCGCCAGGTCCTCCGCCGTCGGGTCTATGTTCACGGTCGCATCGGCGATAAAGTAGGTTTGATTCTTGAAGACCAGCATGTAGAGGCCGGCGATTTTGTTCACCCCCTCCTTTTTTCCGATGATCTGAAGAGCGGGCCGAACCGTGTCCGGGTATTGCTGCGTGAGACCGGAAATGAGCCCGTCGGCGTCTCCGCGGTCCACCATCATCATGCCGAACACATTGTGCGTCCTCACCTGGCGCTCCGCGTCGAACCGTGTGACGCCTTTCCGGTGACGCGCCTTATAGTACTCGGTGATGTACGCGTCGAGCTTCCCGGACTTGGAGGGGTTCACGATCTCCACGCTCTCCGGATCGAGCCCGATGTCGTTGCAGCGCTGACGGATGAGCGTCCGGCTTCCGAGGAGGATCGGCCGGGCGATCTTCTCGTCCAGGATGATCTGCGCCGCCCGGATGATTTTCTCCTCTTCTCCTTCCGGGAAGACGATCCGCTTCGGCGCATCCTGCGCTTTATGGATGAAGAACCGGCCGATCTCGCGCGATTTTCCGAGCCGGGCCTCAAGCGAGTCTCTGTACGCCTCAAAATCCGTGATCGGCCTCCGGGCGACCCCGGTCTCGGTGGCGACTTTCGCGACTGCGGCCGCTTCCCATATCAGCACCCTCGGATCGAACGGCTTGGGAAGAATGTAGCTGCGGCCGAATTCGATCCGCTTGCCGCCGTAGGCGCGGATGACCGAATCGGGCACGTCCTCCTTCGCGAGATTCGCAAGAGAGTAGGCGGCAGCGATCTTCATCTCGTCGGTGATCTTGCTCGCCCGCACGTCGAGCGCGCCGCGGAAGATGAACGGAAAACCGAGGACGTTGTTGACTTGATTGGGATAGTCCGACCGGCCGGTCGCCATGATCACGTCGTCGCGAACCGCGAGGGCGTCGTCGTAGGTGATTTCCGGGTCGGGGTTTGCCATCGCGAACACGATCGGGTCCTCCGCCATCGACCTGACCATCTCCCCGGTCAGGATTCCTTTGACCGAGACGCCGCAGAAGACGTCGGCCCCGCGCATCGCATCGGCGAGCGACCGCGCTTCGGTGTCGACGGCGAAATACTCCTTATACGGATTCATCCCGGCGGTCCTGCCGCGGAACACGACTCCTTTGGTGTCGACCAGCAGGATATTCTGACGCCTGACGCCGAGCCGCTCGTAAAACTTCGCGCACGCGATCCCGGCCGCGCCCGCTCCGCTGAAGACGACCTTCACTTCGTCGATTTTCTTGCCGGCGAGCTCGAGCGCGTTCAGGAGCCCCGCGCCGCTGATGATCGCGGTCCCATGCTGGTCGTCGTGAAACACGGGGATATTCATGATCTCTTTGAGCCGCTCCTCGATGTAGAAGCACTCGGGCGCCTTGATGTCTTCCAGGTTGATCCCTCCGAAGGTCGGTTCCATCAATTTGACCGCCTGGATGATCTGGTCCGGATCGTGCGTGTCGAGCTCGATATCGAACACGTCGATATCGGCAAACCGCTTAAAGAGGATTCCCTTCCCTTCCATGACGGGCTTGCCGGCGAGAGCGCCGATGTCGCCCAGACCCAGGACCGCCGTCCCGTTGCTCACGACTGCCACAAGATTTCCTTTGGCGGTGTAGAGGTACGCGTCATCGGCGTTTGCATGAATCTCCATGCAGGGCTCGGCCACGCCGGGGGTGTAGGCAAGCGAGAGATCGCGCTGCGTCGCGCAGGGTTTCGAAGAGACTACTTCGATCTTTCCTCTCCGGCCCTGCGAGTGGTAATCGAGCGCTTCCTGTTTTCGAGTCATTTCGTTGCTGTCTCCTGTTCTGGCGTAATAGCATCTGATAAGTCGATTATGCGGTCGAGCGCGATTTCCGGCCGCGGGACGCCGTAGTACTTACGCTCGAAGGCCTGCCGCTCCAGCTCCGCGCGAAAATCCGGATGGGCGATCCCGATCAGCGCCTGAGCGCGCTGACGGATGGTTTTCCCGTAGAGGTCCGCCACTCCGTATTCCGTCACCACAAAATGGACATCCCCCCGCGACGTCGTCACCCCGGCAGAGTCGGCGAGTTGCGCCACGATCCGCGACTGTGTCCCATCAAGCGCGGTCGAGGGGAGCGCGATGATCGGTTTTCCCCCCTTCGATCGCGAGGCGCCGCGGATGAAATCAAGCTGTCCGCCGAACCCGCTGTAGAACCGGCTGCCGATCGAATCGGCGCAGACCTGGCCCGTCAGGTCGACTTCGATCGCCGAATTGATGGCGACCATCTTGTCGTTCCGTGAAATAATAAACGGGTCGTTGACATAGTGCGACGGATGGAATTCGATGATCGGGTTGTTGTCCACGAAATCGAACAGATAGCGGGTCCCCAGGACGAATGAGACGATGATCTTTCCGGGATGGTGCGTTTTCTTTTCGTTCGTGATGATCCCTCCCTCGACGAGCCTCACGACGCCGTCCGAGAACATTTCCGTATGCAGTCCGAGGTTTTTCTTGCTCGACAGAAACGAGAGCACCGCGTCCGGTATGCTGCCGATCCCGAGCTGCAGGGTCGAGCCGTCTTCGATCAGATCGGCGATGTTCTTCCCGATCCGGCGGAAGATATCCCGCTCTTCGGGGGTGGAGTCTTTGTCGACTTGGGGCAATTCTTTCAGGGGAACATTCGCCTCCACGAAATGGGCGATCTTGTCGACGTGAATGAAGCAATCGCCGAGCGTGCGGGGCATGTTGGGGTTGACCTGAGCGATAATAACCTTCGCGACTTCCGTGGCCGGCTTCGTGCACTCGACGCCCACGCCGAAACTGCAGAACCCATGCTCGTCGGGGGGCGATACGTGGATGAGGGCGACGTCGATCGGAAGAATACCGCGATAAAAAAGCGAAGGGATCTCGGAGAGGAACACAGGCGTAAAATCGGCCCGTCCGTCGTTCACCGCCTCGCGCACGTTTCTTCCGATGAAGAGCGCGTTGTGGCGAAAATGCCCTTCCATTTCGGGCGCGGAATAACCCGACTTGCCGACGGTCAGGAGGTGGATCACTTCGACATCTTCCAGTTCCGGGGAACGTCGGCACATCGCTTCGACGAGGACCTCGGGCATCGCGCAGCCGGGATGCACGTAGACCCGCTGCCCGGATTTGATGCACCGGACAGCTTCCGCCGGCGTCACAACCATTTGTCTGTACCTGTACGCCCAGCTCATAATCCCATTTTCCGTTCTGCCAAGTGATATCCATTCAGGTCAAAGTCAATTATTATGCCAGATCGAGGGCCGCTTTACACTGAAGAAACGGCCTAATTCGTACAGACTGACGGGAAAGCTATCACCCCTGAGAAGGCAGAAATGCGGGCATATCACTCGTGAGAAAGGCGGGAACAAAAACGGAGAGCCAGCCCCTAACTCCGGGCTGGCTCTCTTGTTTGAGATGTTCTACTAGCTCAACGCATCAGCATCATCTTTTTCACGTCCGTGAAATTGCCCGCCTGGAGGCGATAAAAGTAGACGCCGCTCGGGAGGTCGTTGGCGTGGAAAGCAGCCACCTTATAACCCGCAATCTCGAATTCGTCGATCAAGGTCGCAACCTCCACCCCAAGCACGTTGTAAACTCTTAGGCGGACACGAACATCTTCGGGCAAGTCGTAGTGAATCTCAGTGGTGGGGTTGAACGGATTTGGGAAATTCACCCGAAGCGCATACTCGTGGGGCTTGTGTATAGCTTCCTCAACGAATCTCGAAGCTCGTACTGTCCGTGAGGGATCACACGGGTCAACGCCATTCGCCTGAAGGGTGATCACTCTAGTTTTACTCTTTCCCTGCCCCCCTCCGTTACCAGGGTCGCCGATTTGAGTTCTGCCAGAATCGCTCAGTTGTATCTTTTTCTCCCCCCCATGCGCCGCCAGCCAATAGGAAATGGCGTTATCGGGATGGAAATTCCATTGAAGTGTGATTGGGAATGCGGCATCCCTAATCAGAATCGGGATAGACTTGAGATTATGATCCGCCGATACTCTCTCAACGAATTTGTCCGATTGAAACCGGACGCTGAACGCGCTGTCGATGGGCTCCGGAGGGAGCTGGTCATCGATAACCCCGAATCTGTTCATCAGGCGACGGTTCTCATTTTCGATGAAGAGCTTCTGGTGCCTCCCATGCGCGTCGGTTATGGTCAACTGATCCGGTGAAGCAATATAGGAAGGAGCGTATTCCCCTCCACACGGATCCGGCGGTGGAGCGCTCTCCGTCGTAAACGTCCAGATATCAGACCATGCGCTCGTTCCGGTGTTATTTCCTGCATTCACACGCCAGTAATAGGTTGTTCCATTTCCCAGTCCGCCCACTGACTGGAAAGTGTTTGAGAGATCTGTTTGGTTCACGATCAAATATCCGAAGCCAGCATTCAGAGAGACTTGTAACTGATACGATGAAGCGTAGGCCGCGCCCTGCCAGATCAGATCTAGAGATAAGGGCTGGCTGGAAGAACCGTTGGCGGGCGATGAGAGCGTCGGTGCTGAAGGTATAGGTGTCGGACCAGTGGTGAAGGTCCAGACCGTTGACGGGGCACCCGTACCGATACTATTCACCGCGCTCACCCGCCAATAATATGTCGTTAAGCCGCTAAGCGGCCCGACCTGCTGAGAGGTACCAGCTACGGCGTAATCGTAGTAGTATCCGCCATTAAATATCGAACTCGTCGTGACTTCTAAGAAGTAACTTGTGGCTCCGCTTGAGGCGTTCCACGTTAGCGTCGGTGTTACGGACTGTGCTGTGGCCCCGTTTGAGGGCGATGCGAGGACCGGTGCAACGGGGGGAACAGCCACCGAAAAGCTCCAGACAGCCGACCATGGACTCGTCCCAGCCGTGTTAATCGCTTTAACTCTCCAATAATAGGTTCCATTATTGACAAGAGGACCGACCTGCCGCGATGTGGCCGTGATTGAGGTGTCATCAAATACAGTAGAGGAAAACCCTGAACTGGTGGACACCTGCAGCTCGTACCTGGTTGCGACTTGCACAGCATTCCAGGTGAGTATGGGAGAGAGCGGTTGAGTTGTCGCGCCGTTTGTAGGAGTGGCGAGCGCCGGCGCGGCCGGGGGAGATACCGTGGTGAAGCTCCAGGTCGTCGACCACGTGGTCGTACCCTCCGAATTCGCGGCATTAACACGCCAATAATAAGTAGTGTTTGCCGAAAGTGGACCCACCGCATACGATTTGGTCGGAAGAATCCCTGCATTCACCAAGAGTGTTCTGAAATCAGAATGAGTCGAAACTTGCACGCGATATTGTGTGGCTGCGCTATCAGCGTTCCATACGAGGGTCAGCGTCAATTGCTGATTCGTGGCAGAATTTGCGGGAGAAATTGGCGCTGGCGGAAGCATTGCACTTGCTAGTCCTGCAGGCGGTTCTCCCGGCTGCGTAGATGGCTGCCCGGGAGGAGGAGCATTAAAGATTAACGTGCCCGCCTGAGTCGTTCGCACCCAGTATCCTTGGCCTGGCTGAAGGGTATCAAGGTGATCATAGCTTCCACCTACATACCCAAAGAAATTGCTATTGATGATGCCCGTTGGTTGTGTTGTGACTTGTGAAGTGGCGAGGGGATCCGAGATCGATCCGATCATATTCCAGCCCGACCTGAGCGGGGTTGCAAGAGTTGTCAACCTGCCACCCGAATAGACTACCGTTTGATCCTGCACAAATTTCAGCCAGTAGCCCGCTCCGTTGATAAGAGGATCCTGAACGACATAATTTCCTTGGTAGCTGAATGCACTACCTGTTCCGGAGTAGATAGCAGTTCTCGCAAGAACGTAATCATTCACAGGCACGCTGACCAGATTCCAACCAATGGGCTCTGGAATGGAAAGTGTAATCTGCCGAGGGGTCAAATTACTGCTAATCGGGTAAGGGGGCCCCGTCGTGCCAGTCGATGCCACAAGCACACCGTCGCTACTGGATTGGGAGAGATCTACCTGTGCCACCGAAGAGAATTGTCCGCTATTCGAAAGTAATACTGGCTGGCCCCAGGCTCCATCGATCTTATTGGCGACGACGACATTATGGTAGTTCCCGTTCGCATCGATTGGGTCATCTTGCCAGACGACTGAAACGTCCGGGTTTTCGAATCCCAATCCGACCGGTGTGCCGTAAACATTGACAGTCGGATTTTTCCCATGTGCGTTTGGAGTTCCCCAATCGAAGACTGTTGTCGTAAATGTAGGTCCATTCAAATCATGTCCTACGGGGTGCCGCACAAAAATGGGTCTCGAGTTCGGATTGGAGTTTACCCCTTGCATGAGACAGTTTTTTTGAGTACTAAGGTGGACATTCCGAAGGAGGGAATGTCCGATGCCCAAGGATCGACGAAGGTTCTCACGAGAGTTTAAACTGAAGGTTGTCCAGGCCTACGAGTCCGGCG
>DATDFQ010000010.1 GCA_036522515.1 Bacteroidota bacterium | reverse complement strand
GCCCTCGGGAGGGACGGGAGGGAGCGCAAAGGAAGCCGATCGATCCGCCCCGGGAGCGAGATAGAGAGTCTGGCTCCTGCCGCCTGCGTCGCCGATGAGGAGGGAAGTGAAGGAACCGAACTCACCGGCAAGCTGAGTGGAGGAGGGAGAAGAGGTGGAACCCGAATGGAGGACGATTTTTCCGTCCGAGCCCGCCCTGACCCAGTAGCCCTGCCCCGGTTGAAGGCTCGTTGCGATCAGGTAGGAGCCGCTGTATCCGTAGTAGGGGGATCTCACGTTTCCGCCCGGGATCTGAATGACGCTGCTCACCGCGACCGCTTCTGAAAGCGACCCGACCAGGTTCCAACCGGCTTTTAGCGGTATCGTATCCGTCGAGATGGAGTCGCCCGCATAGGGGGTAAGCTGCGCACCGCTGAACTTCATCCAGAACCCCTCTCCCGGCGAGAGTGAGTCCCGCACGCTGTATCCCGAGGAAGCAGCATAGGTGAAGGCCGGTGAAGTCGCGGTGGGGAAGATGACCGATTTCGGCGGGTCCGGCGGAAGAAGCCGCAGGGAGATCAGGTTCCAGCCGTCGACCACATCCGCGTTCGCGTCAATCGTAAAGGAATTTGGGCTCGAATCCGTGGGGGTCCCGGTGCCGCTCTCGCTGATCCGCACGCGGGCATGGGTGGTCGTGACCGAAGGGACGGTCCATGCATACTGGCCCGACGCTCCCGGGACATTGTCCGCGACCAGGTTCCACGTTCCTCCGTCGTTCGGCGAATATTCGATCTTCACAGCCGATACCAGCTGCTCAGACCACTTGATCAGTGAGGGTTGGCCCCCAAGCAAGACTTCTCCACCGACAGGCGCCTGAAGGGCGAGCAACGCCACGCGCACAAGCTTGCGCTCGTACACGCCGTTTCCGAACGTCGCCGCGCGCAGAGCGTTATTGGAGCGGGAGACGGTCATATCGAGCACCATCGCCGGAACCATGCCGCTGCTGAAGTCTTCCCAGAGCGTTCCCCCGTTCGAAGAATGGTAGACCCCGAGATCGGTCCCCGCATAGATGTTCTGAGGCTGGACCGGATCGACGACGACGCTCTGGTGCGGAATGTCGGGGAGGTTGGAGGTGATGTCCGTCCAGCTCTGGCCGACGTTCGTCGACTTGAAGAGATGCCCGGTTCCGTATCCGGAAAACGTGATGTAGACGGTGGAGCTGACGCCGGGATCGAATTCAATGTCTGTCGGATAACGATTCGGGAGCGAACCCGTCACGTTCGTCCACGTCTGTCCTCCGTTCGTCGAACCGAAGACCTGGAACAGAGGCGAATCCGCGACGCCCCCGGATCCCGTCGCCGCCAGGAGGGTGTCGGAGCTGGTGTAGGAAACACCGATACATGCGACCTTCGTGCCGTTCAGGTTTGCGCCCCCGTTCGGGGCGAACCACGAGCTTCCCCCGTTGGTGGTCTTATACACATCCAGATTTCCGGCGTAGAGTATGGCGGGATTTGAGTGTGAAATCACAAACGGAGCGATGAAATTCGAGACGGTCGATCCGCCCGGCAGACCGGTGGTGATCGAATTAAAGCCCCCCCCGCCGACAGATTTCTTCAGGGACAGGTAAACATACTCGTCATAAAGGATGCCCGCGTTCGTCGGATCGATCGCGCTCCAGCCCCCGTCGCCACCGTCCACTTTGTTCCAGGTCGTGGTGCCTTCATACCGGACCGCCCCGTTATCCTGGAGTCCGCCGAGGGCGATCTGTGAATCCGCCAGGGCGTTCGCAAATCCGTTGTAAAACTGTGTGGTCACATATCCGCCGTTGCAGCCGAGATAGGTATTTCCGCCGTCGGTGCTCTTGAACACTCCGCCGTCGCACGCGAAGTAGATCGTATCCGGATGCGCGGGGTCGAACACGATCGCGTGGTGGTCGGCGTGGGCGTACGAGGAGGGTCCTTCAGGGCCGCCGGGAGGAACCGCCCCCATGTCTCCCTGGAACCAGAATGATTTCTCCGTAAGGGACGCTCCGCCGCTTGTGGAACGCCAGATGTCGAGGCCCGAGGAGAAGACCGTGAGCCGGTCGTTCGGATTGACCGCGACGGCGATGTCATACCAGCCCTGTCCGCCGGTATAGTTCGCGTTGGACGCCTGCGACCAGGTAACGCCGTCGTCGTCCGACCGGTAGAGTCCGAACGACGCCCCGCTCGAGGCGTTCGCGATGCCGAGGTAAACCGTTGAGGGGTGGCTGGCACAGATCGATATCACGGCCCTGCCGAAATTGGTCGAGGGGAGCCCGGCGCTGTCCCGGAGCCACGTTCCCCCGGCGTTCGTGCTCTTGAAGAGGCCGTTCACCGGCGTCGAGTTCAGGTTGCCGTGCGTCGCATAGAGAATTGTCGTGTCGGCGGGATTGATCGCGACATCCATGGCCATCAACGCCGTGTCGGAGGCAAGCCAGTTCGCGCCCGCATCCGTGGATTTGTAGACTCCCTCGCTCGTGGCGGCATAGAGAGTCTTCGTATTGAGCGGGTTGATCGCGATTTTCTGGACCGCCGTGATCTGGGAGAATGCCCAGGTCAGCGAAGTCTGGGCCCAGGTCAAGCCTCCGTTCGTCGACTTGAGGATTCCCATCCCGTACGACGAGCGTGCCCCGGGTGTTCCGTTCTGAGGCCGGTGGTAGAGGCTGATTTCCCCCGTCCCGATGTAGATGAGATTTGCGTTGGAAGGGTCGATGGAAATTGCGCTGACCGAAAGTGTCGGATAGCCGGTAGAGACATAACTCCACGCGCTCGCTCCCTCGCCGCCGGTCGCTGATTTCCAGAGCCCGCCGCTGGCGGAACCCGCCCAGACGATATTCGGATTCGAAGGATCGAGGGCGATTGAGAGCGTGCGGCCCCCCACGTTATTCGGCCCGAGCGACACCCATGAGGGTGTTGCGGCCGTGGAGTAGGGTCCCCTGGCCTCCCGCTTCATCTTTGTCCTGGCGTAGGCGGCCGCCTTTTCGAAGGCGCCCTGCGGGATCAGTTCGTAGGGAAACGCCCGCTGGTTGTACCACCACTGAAACATCTCCCAGGCGTTATCCTCCCGGTCCTCCGGAGTCTTGTGCATGGGGACCGGACGATGGGTAGAGGAAAGGAGGAAGGTGAGGGTGAACGCCAGTCCGGCCGTGAAAAGGATGGTAACGCTTCTCTTCATCTTTACCTGAGGAGGAGCATTTTTCTCACCCCTTCAAAACCTTCCCCGGCCCTGTCCCCCTCGGCCGGTTCGGCAATCAGCCTGTAGAGATAGACCCCGCTGGAGAGCATGCTTGCGTCGAATTCGGCCTGCTGTCTTCCCGTTCCCATGCTCTGCCTGCTCAGGAGTGTCGCCACCTCGCGCCCCCCGACATCGTACACCTTCAGCGTGACGACGGAGGGATGCGCGAGCACGAACGGAAAAACCGTTTTCGGGTTGAAGGGATTCGGATAATTCTGCCCGAGAGAATATTGAACGGGCTTCGTCTCCTGTTCAGCTATTCTCACGCTGACGCTCGATTGCGGCCCCGGGATTGTGGCGCTTCCGCTTCCCCGCATCCCGATCACACGGCCGTCAACGAGGAGA
>DATDFQ010000009.1 GCA_036522515.1 Bacteroidota bacterium | reverse complement strand
CTCTGCGGTGTTCAATACCTCCTCGGGGGTGGGGCATCAGTCGATGTCGGATATACTTATCAGATACTGGACGATGTGGCAGCTTTGTTGTTTATACTTCTTCTCCTTTTGTTCCTGCACTTCTTGAATGTGTCTCCCTTGGAGAAACTCTTGATCGGGGGTTATCTATTCTTTCAGACGGGTTTGCAATTTTTCTTCGGGTATGTGGAGAATTACGCTCTGTTGAGCGTGTTCATGATGGCGTTCATGATTACGGGGTGGCTTTCTCTTGAGCGGAAAATTCGACCGATCTATCCGATCATCTCGTTTGCATTGATGATCGGCTTGCATCTCGGCGCCATCATCTTTCTCCCGGCTCCCCTCATTCTCCTCTATCATGTCTGGCGCGAACGAAAGATTGAGGCAGTCGTCTTGATGGCGGGCGGCATCATCGGCTCGGTGCTCTTTTTCCACCTGAGCAATTATTCGCCCGAACAGTTCATAAGCCGAATTGAAGCCGGGGTTCGACTCGATATGCTTCCGTTCTTGAAATCGTCTCCGGGAGGACCCTACCCGATCTTCTCATCTCTTCATCTCATCGATTGGACGAACGCTTCTCTGTTTATCCTTTCCTTCGGTTGTTTTCTGATCCCGGTGCTCGCATTCTTGTCAGCCCGCGAGGTTCGATGGACGTCTCCGGTGGCCCTTTTCCTCCTGACCGCAGCGTCATGTGGGGTCGCCTTTACGTTCATCTTTAATGCGGCGCTCGGCATGGCGAGAGATTGGGACTTGCTGGTCAGTTTTCTAATCCCCGTCCATTTTCTTGCAATCTATTTGCTGCTTCCCTACTTCCGCCTTGGGAGGGAGAGCCATCAGGTCATCGCTGTTATGGTGATCCTGGGTGTTTTGCGCGTTGGCGCGTGGATCGGGATCAACGCCGACACAGACCGGCACCTTCAGCGGGCGGAGGTCCTCACAAACCCGGGGTTGGTCGGAACATTTCCGGTAATCTATTATGAAGCGCTCGGCAAGGCTTTCTGGCACAAGAACGATTTCGATCGATCGAGGGTCTGGTACGAACGCTACCTGACGATCGACAGCCTCAATCCCCGCATCCTCGGAAATCTTGCCGCCGATTACGACAAATTGGGGCTGAGGGACCGGTATTACGAAACGCTCAAACAAGCCGCCCGTTCGGGGACAGCTGACGCCACAATTTGTTTGAATCTGGGAAATGAATACGTCAGACGGAAGGACACGCTTTCCGGCATTGGTATGATGAGGCATGTGCTGGAAATCGATCCGTCTTCCCGCGAGGCTCATGCGAACCTCGCCATCATTTATATGACTCAGAGGAACTATCCGCTGGCTGCCAAGTACGCTTCCGAAGCAATCGCGCTCGGAATGCGCGAACCGGTTCTTTATTATTGCGCCGGGTATGCCTTCTTCAGGATCGACGATGATGAAAAGGCGCTCCACTACCTCGACTCCTATATGTCGATGGCTCCGGGTGACAAACGCGTTCAACCTGTTCTCGAAGCGATCAAGGTGCGAATGCACGGAATGCCAGGTGGTTTGAGATGACGGCGAGAAGGAGGGGGAAGATAAGGTCTGAGAAGCGGGGAGATCCTTCGGGCGCTACGCGCCCTCAGGATGACAAAGGGTCGCGCCCCCAGGATGACAGTAGGCTGAATGCGGCCGGTCAGGAGCGATCGTCGCAGATTCTCCTGTTCTTTGGCGTGCTGATTGTTCTTCTCCACGTGTGGGGGATGCTCCAACCATCCCATGACAATTGGGGAGTCCACGTTTTCGGATTCTATGGGCCCGGGATCTCCCTCGGTTCGCTTTGCATTGCTCTGCTTCTTCTGATCCCAAAAACACAAACATGGCTGCTGGGGTTCGTTGAGAGCGGCGTGCGGTTTCTCGCGAGGCTACCTCTCATCGTAAGTATCGTGATTGTCGGCGGTATCATCCTTGCGTGTGCAGTTGAGTTCCCCGCCAAGCTTCATCTGCTCGGAGACGGGGCCGTGCTCCTTCGCTCGATCAACCAGTCTCAGTGGGGCGCCGATCTCGTCGCAAGCTTCCGCAACCAGCCGCTCATGATCTGGATTTTTCGATCCCTTATGGCATTCTATGCCACCGGCGGTTCGGTAAAACCCTACGACGTCTACGAGGGAATCGATCTCATCTCCTGCGCCCTGTTTGTAATCCTTGTGTTCTTGTTTCTCAGGTCGCTCGATCGGCCGCCCCTGGAACGGGTTCTCCTCGGCTGCATCATCTTCGGCTGCGCGGGCAGCCAGTTCTTTTTCGGGTATGTCGAGAATTACGTTCTACAGTATGTCTTAACGGCCGTCTTTGTTGTGACTGGCTGGTTCGCCGCCGAAAGAAGAATGTCCGTGATCATACCGATCTGTTGCTACGCGGTGATGGTGGGACTTCACCTTGGGAACCTAATTTTCTTTCCGGGGATCCTGATCCTTGTGTACCGAAAGCTCGGGGAGAATCGGCTGCGCGCGATCCTCGCGACCGCGGGGCTTCTGGCGGTAATAGTCGCATCACTGTTTGCCATAGGATTCAATTTGAATGACTTTCTCCGCCACATCACCTCGGGCAGTGTCGATTTTCTGCAGCCTTTCACCGCCGTTGGCGGAAACTTCGCCTATCCGATGTTCTCCCCCGCTCATTTCTGGGATTGGCTAAACGGGAGTCTGCTGATCCTGCCTTTCGGGCTTGCGATCACCCTCACCCTTCTGATAGTTCATTCCGGAGAACTCCATTGGACCGATCCGGCGTTTATTTTCCTGCTCGTGGTGTCAGGGTTCGGACTACTTTTCACGTGGATCATCAATTCCGCGCTCGGGATGGCGCGCGACTGGGATCTACTCACTAGTTTCTTCACTCCGTTGATGATTCTCAACGTCTACCTCTTAAGCCGGCCGATCAGCCTCAAGTCTCGCCGCTATATCCTCACAATGATTGCCGGAGTTACGCTCCTCCATACCGCCGCATGGATCGGGATCAATGGAAGTGCGGATCGTCATCTGAGCAGAATGAAGCTTCTGAACAGCCCGAAGTATCTGTCTTTGAGCGCACAAATCGTATTCGATGAGGCTCTTGCGAACTACTTTTTCGACACCCAAAACTACAAGGACGCGCGGACCTATTACGAGCTCTATCTCAAAATAGACGATCACAATCCCCGGATACTTGCAAATATCGCCGACGTCTACCGGAGGGTGGGTGAGCGCCAGAAGTACTTCGACGCACTGTTGCATGCCGTCGCGGCGAACAGCCGTGACCCGGGCGTGTACCTCAACCTCGGAGTGGAATACGCGAACCGCCATGACACCGCCGCAGCCGTGAAGTACAATGAACAGGCTGTCGCGATGGATTCCACGCAGAAGCTGGCCCATGCGAACCTGGGGATTCTCTATACGAATCTGAGGAATTACAAACTGGCGGACCGGCACTTCTCGTCGGCGATCTACTTCGGGTTGCGCGAACCCGCCATCTACCGGTATGC
>DATDFQ010000008.1 GCA_036522515.1 Bacteroidota bacterium | reverse complement strand
GGGGGTGCGGATGTCGACCTTCCCAGCACGATCGGGGAGTTCAAGGTTTCAGCCTCGGCGCAGGCAAGCACCGACGACGCTTTGCTCAGCCAGCTGGAGGAGCTGCTCGGAAGCCGCTACCACGAGGTGTTTGTCCAGATCCGGAACAGCGGGTTCAAGCCGACCGGGAGTTTCACGCTCAACGACGCCTCCTTGACCCGGAACCAGCTCCTGGATCTGATCAACCAGCTCCGGGAGATGGGCGATTCCATCGAATTGACGTTTGAATGAAAATTCCCCGGGAAAGATATCCACGGGATGAAAGGAACCGTATGAAACGCGGATACGACCGTATGGCGTGGACCGTTCTGGTGTCGTGCTTCCTGTCGCTTGGCGGGGCGGGCACGGGCAAAGCGCAGAATCAGGGCGCGCTCGCGCTGATCATGAAGGTGATCCCGCAGGTTACGAAGAAGTCGGCCCAGAAGGACTGGAATGAAGCCGTCAAGGGCGATCCGCTCGCGACGGGAGACCACGTTCGCACGGCAAAGAGCTCCCTGGCGATCATCAAGTTTCGGGACAGGAGCATCGTCCGGCTGCGGGAGCAATCTGAATTGACCCTCGACGGGCAGTTGCTCGAGGGGAAGGTCACCAAGACGATCCAGCTCTCGAAGGGCGGTTTCGGATTTGAGTTTCAGAAGCAGCGTGAGGAGCAGTTTCGCCTGACTTCTCCCACGTCGGTCGCCTCGATCCGCGGCACGAAGGGAAAGTTGAGCGGCGGTGAAGGTTTCGACACGCTGGTCGTGACCGAAGGCCTGGTGAGACTGCATAACAATGTCTCCAATCGCGACACGGATGTCGCGGAGGGCAATATCGGCTTCTCGAACCAGGACGGCACGCTTTCAGTGCGGCAAGCCACGGCGGAGGAAATTGCCGACGCCAACAGGCTCGCAGCCGGCGGGACATCGAATGAGCTTAAACTGGAGCTGAGGGATCCGCAGGGAAATAAGAAGGAGTTAAAACTCAGGTACCAGAAGTAAGACCGGAATTGAAGACCGGAATTTCAGAGTAGATCAGACAGCAGAAGTAATCTCAATCGTGACGAGGGTCCACGAGTGATACTTTCTACGGGTTTTCCGCTCCGTTGTGCGCTTGCCGCACTTGTTCTTCTCTGCGCATCCGCGCTGGCGGTCGCGCAGGTTTCCGACAAGATTGTCAGGGTCGGGGCCGGCGCCCCGGCGCCCGGCAAACCCCTCGTGATCACCGCGGAACTTTCGAGCACGATTTCCGTCGAACGGATCGAGGTCGCCTACAGGCAGTTCGGAGAGCGCGATTACAGGCGGAGCGAGATGGCGCTCGCGGGAAACACCGGCACCGCCACGATACCTGCCGCCGAACTGGTTCCGCCGTTCCTCGAGTATTACCTGATCCTCACCCTTCGGACATCCGCCGTCCCGGAAACGTATCCGCTCGAAAACGCGCCGGAACATCCCCTGAGAGTCGACCTCCAGGGCGCTGAGACCACCACTCCCCCGATCACGATCCTGAGCCCCGACCGAGATGAACGTCTCAACCCTGAAGACGTCCTGATCTCATTCTCGCTCTCGCCCCGGGATACCGGCATCGACGACCGTGCGACAAGGGTGTTCCTCGACGGGGTCGATGTGTCGCAGTATGTGGTGGCGACCGACCGGCTCTACGTGCTCAGGCCCGAAAACCTGTCGGGCCGGCTCGACGGGGGAGACCACGGCATACGGATCCAGCTCTTCGACAGAAACGGAACGGTGGTCACGGACTACCGGTGGAACTTCAAGGTCACCCGGGCCGGGCAGCCGTTTTCTGCGGGGCCCGCTTCCGAGTGGGTCCACAATGTCGGCCTTCAGCTCGAAACGCGGCAGGAGAATCTTTCCAACGACAACACGCCCTATAACCGCGGGACGCTGACGGCGTCGGGAGCCTACCAGCAATTCCGGTTCAACGGGAAAATCTATGTGACGAACGAGGAGACCGACCGGCGGCAGCCCCAGAACCGGTTCTTTCTCGGGGTCGAATCGCCCTGGGCGAAGGTCGGATTCGGCGACAGCTATCCCGTTTTTCCGGACCTCATCATGACCGGAAAGCGCGTGCGCGGCGTGGCAGGGAGCCTTACGCTCGGATGGTTCAACCTCGACGTTTCGAAGGGGGACATCGCGCGAAAAATCGAAAGCGATACGATTAAAACGTTTCCCTCAGACAGCCTCGCATCGGTGCAGCAGAGGGATTCCACGGCACATTTCGGATTGTACGACGCATCCGCGAACCCGCAGCGATGGGCCGAGTTCGCGAGCGGGACATTCAGCCGGGATGTCACCGTCATCCGTCCCAGTTTCGGGAGGGAGGACTCCCGGATCGGTTTCAGCCTCCTGAAGTCGTCCGACGACCCGGGATCGATCCGCTACGGCGTGAGGCCGCAGGAGAACCTCGTCGCGGGGAGCGACCTGGTTCTCCGTCTGGACCGGCGCAATATCGAGCTGACCGGCCAGGCCGCAATCAGCGCCACCAACAGGGATATCTCGCGGGGAACTTTCTCCGATGCACAGATCGACTCCATCTATCAGGATCCGACCTACTCGGAGGACTACCGGAACCGCGTCCGAAGGACGAGGGACGAGATTTCCCGTTTTATCACGGTAAACGAAAACCTCGTGCCGCTGTCGGCGAAGGATCTGACCACTCTCGCCTACGAGGGGGCGATCGGACTCAATTATTTCGACAACACGTTCCGCCTCGGCTACGTGCGCCGGGGGCAGAGCTACGAATCGTTCGGGCAGCCGTTCCTTCGCACGGACGTGAGGGGATACAACCTGTCGGACCGCCTCCGGCTGATGGAACAGAAGCTCTTTCTCTCAGGCGGCTTCGAGTTCCTGAAGGACAACACGGCGAGCACCAAGGCGTCAACCACCGCGAGCACGACAGCAAACGTGGGCGTGTCGTACTATCCCCGGTCGGAGTATCCGGACGTCACGGTGGCCTACCTTCTCGCGTCGAACGTCAACGACCGGAATCTCTCCGACACGGTCTATGCGATTGACGACAGGACGGACCGGATCCTTGTTCAGCTCGCGAAGGAATTCACGTTCGGAGCGCGCCACAACGCGGTCCTCAGTGTAAGCACCTCGACACGGGACGACCACACCGTCAAGAATCTCGACACGCGCAATACGACGGTCTCCCTGAGCAACAGCTCGACCTACTCCATTCCGCTTCAGACGACGTTCAGCCTGGTGGTCAATTCGAGCAAATTCGTGACCGGGTTCTCTCCCTCCCCTCTGGAAACGACGCTCTCCTACACGACCCTTTCGGCGAGCGCGCAGTACCGGATGGCGGAAGACCGGCTCCGGTTGAGCGGATCGCTCAGCCCGACGTTCGGCGACATCCAGCGGGTTCTTGTGGACGCCTCCGCCCAGTATTACTTCATGAGAAACCTCAGCGCCCAGACGCAGCTCTTTCTCTACTTCAACAACAAGCTGTTCGGAACGCCGAATCCGACCACAGACACGATCTGGAGCCTCATCCTCCGCCTCGACGTTTAACCGATGTTTCCACGGTGGTCAAAATCGACCCGCACGATGTTCGTCTACCTCGGCATCAGCTTCGCGGTGAGCGCCTTTGTCCTCGTCCTCACGCAGAACGTCCTGATCCCGTTCCCGCCCCTGAGCAGGGCTGAATTATCTTTGATCGACCTCCGGTTCCAGCTCCGCGGCGCACGGCCCGTGGCGATCGATTCCTCCGACGTCGTGATCGTGGAAATCTCCCAGGAATCGTTCCGTTCCCTCCCCGGAGGATGGCCGTGGCCCCGCTCGTACTACACGCACCTGATCAGGAACCTTAAGCGCGCGGGGGCGAAAGCGATCGGCCTCGATATCGTCTTCAGCACCCCCGACGGCGCCAATTTGTCGGGCGACGAGGAGCTCCGGCGGGAAGTGCATGAAAACGACGGGGTCGTCCTCGCAGGCAAGCTCGACCCGGACCGGAGGCTCTACACGATCCATTCCGCGCGGGAGGATTACGGGAATATTTTTATCGACTCCACGGCCCGCTTCGGGATGGTGAATATCCGCTCCGATGCCGACGGCGTGCTCAGGAGATATATGCCCTACACGGTCGATTCGGTGCGCCGGCTTCCGGCGTTTTCGTTTGCGGTCTTGAATTCCTACTACGACAAATCGCCCTCGGCCACCGCGATCCCCTCGGAAGGGTCGTTCCGGTTCGCCCGCCGCACGATCCCGTGCTTCGACGCCTCCACGTTTCTCATCAATTATTACGGCCCTTCGGGGACGTTCAGGCGGATCCGGTTCGAAGACGTCATCGACGACAAGGATTTCACCACGCTCGAGGAACAAAAGTTCCACAAGGAGATCAATACGTTCGACGACCCCGATTACGGATACCTCTTCGACGGCACGTTCAAGGGGAAGATCGTCCTGGTCGGATCGACGCAGCCGGAGGAGAAGGACCTGTTTCCGGTGGCGATCGGCGAAGGAAGGCAGGAGGGGGACAACCAGATGTACGGCGTCGAGATCCATGCGAACGTCATACAGAACATCCTCGACGGCGATTTCATTTACCGCGAACCCCAGTGGATGAGCGCCGTTCTCGCCCTCGGGATCAGCCTCTTCACGTTCGTGTACACGGCCGCCCTCAAAACGATCCGGACGAAGTTCAGCGCGATGATCGAGATTCTGGGCGTCGCGATCATCGTCTCCGAGTTATTCTTTATCTACTGGTTCTCGATCCGCCTCTTTGTCCTGCACAATTTTCTCGTCGAGATGATGAGCCCGCTCATGGCCGTCGTCTTCAGCTACATGGGCAGCACCGTGTACAACTATGTCAGCGAGCGCAAACAGAAGGTCCAGATCAAGGGGATGTTCAGCCAGTACGTCAGCCCGACGGTCGTCGATGAAATCGTGAACAACCCGGAGAAACTGCGCCTGGGGGGCGAGAGAAAGGAACTGACGGTGTTCTTCAGCGACATCGAAAAATTCACGGGCCTCTCGGAGAAACTGCCCCCGGAACACCTGGTCACCATCCTCAACGAGTATCTGAGCATGATGACCGAGATCATCTTCTCGAACGAGGGGACGCTCGACAAGTACGAGGGGGACGCGATCGTGGCCTTCTGGGGTGCGCCCATTCCACAGGCGGACCATGCGCTCCGGGCGTGCCGGGCCGCGACGGAGATGCAGGAAAAGCTCGCTGAAATCCGGCCCGCCTGGGTCCGGCAGGGAAAACCCGATCTCAACGTGCGCATCGGCATCAATACGGGCGAGGTGATTGTCGGAAACATGGGAGGGATCGGGCACTTCGATTATACTGTGATCGGCGACAGCGTGAACATCGGCGCGCGGCTCGAGGGGGCGAACAAACAGTATTCCACGAACGTCATCCTGAGCGAGAGCACGTACCGGCAGACCGGCGACTCGCTTGTGGTGCGCGAGCTCGACATGCTCGTGGTCGCCGGAAGGACCGAGCCGATACGGGTGTATGAGCTTGTCGGGATGGCGAACGGGTCGATCTCATCCGCCCGGCTGAGCCTGGTGGAGCGCTACGCGAAGGGACTGATGCTCTACCGCCGCCGGCAGTGGGCCACCGCGATCGAACATTTTGAAGAGGCCCTCAAGATCTCGCCGCTCGATTTTCCATCGCAGATGTATATCGAGAGATCGCAGCTGTATCTCGCCTCCCCTCCTCCGGAGGACTGGAACGGCACGTTCGTTCTCCACACGAAATAGGCTGTCATCCTGAGGGAGCGCAGCGACCGAAGGATCTCCCCCCCCGTTCAAAACGTCATCGAAGCAAGAAACGTCTGTTGCGCGGTGAACATCTTCACAAGATCGTTCGCCGACCCGGCTCCGTTCACCTGCTCCGCCTGGCATTCGTAATACCGGCCTTTCGCGGAAAAAACCACGACCCTGGTCCGCTTCCCGTTTCCGCCCGTCTCGTAACTGCAGAATTTTCTCCCCCGCATCTCGAACTCTTTGGGCGCGACGACGACCGAAGGGGCTGAAGCATCGCCCTGTCGCAGGGCCGCGCTCATCGTCGCCAGAAATTCGAGCCCATCCTCCTCGACCCGGCGGGCGGCGGCTCGGTCCATGTTGATCTCCTTCACGCCCATCGTCGCGGAGAGATCGTCCTTCATCAGCCACGCGACCACGGCCGGGACGATCGTATCGCCCGATGAGGTGAACCATCCCTGCGGGACCTTGCAGGAGAAGACGCCGTCCCGGGAACGGAACGTCTGATCCGTGAGAGGATAGTCCATGCTGTAGGGAAGAGAGGCGGCGCACGAAATAAACAGGAGCGCGCTGAGCAGAAGGGAGAGGTACTGCTTCAACGGCTTTCGGTGCTTCGGCGGAATTGTTCCGCTTCGAGTGTAAAGGTGAGGGAGATGCGGTGGGTATTGTCGAGCTGGTCCGTCTGGTCGAACTTTGCGAACGAGTAATCGATATCGAACTTGGGCAGATGGATGCCCGTGCCGACATTGAGCGATCCGATATCGCTGTACCCCGCCCTGACCGCGACAAGGTTCTTGAAATCAAATTCCACCCCGCTGTGGAAATCCATGCTGACGTTTCCCAGGTGGGCGTTCGAGGCGGTCTTGCGCCCCTCGAACCGGAAATCGATATCGAACGCCGGGGTCAACCTTCCTCCAAACAGGTCGATCAGGTACGCCGTGCCGGTTTTAAGCGTCGGGGTGATGAGCTCGTTCGTCCCCGTATTCCATGCGACAAGGGTCGTCGTGACGTCCTGCGCGTTCGCTCCCACCAGGAACCTGTCGGTCACGAGGTACTGCGCGCCCAGATCGAATCCGATCCCCGTCGCCGAGGCGGTACCGAGCTCCCGCCGGATAAGTTTGATGTTCGCTCCGTAGGAAAATTGTTCGCTGACGCTTTTGGCGTAGGAGAAGTAAAAGGCCCAATCGGCCGCGTTAAAGTAGGTGACCCTGGAAGGGTCGATGCCGGCGAGATTCTGGGACTGTCCCGGGGGAAGGGGGTTGCCGTTGGCATCGATGCCGGCGTTCTGCGTGTTGGGAATGTCGTCGACCCCGAGGCGAATCAGGCTGATCGCCAGGCTCGTGCTCGTTCCTGCGGGGAGCGCGAACGCGGCGTAGTCGTAATTGATGAGCCCCCCGAACCGTTCGTCGTGCATGAGCGTGATCTGGGGGTACATCATGGCAGATAGTCCGGCGGGATTCCAATACCCCGCAGTGACGTCGTGCGCCAATGCGGAGTAGGCGCCTCCGAGTCCGAGAGCTCTTCCTCCCACCCCTATCGCAATGAACTCGCCTGCGTACTTCGCTCTCGCGGCGCCGAGGGCGGTCTGCGAAAATAAGCTGCAAAGGATTATGGCGAAGGAAACAATCGGTGTGCTTGGCGTATGACGGAAAGTCATGCACCAAATATTGAGAAAAGCCGCAAGAAAGTCAAACGCCTGGCAGTGCCGCAGTTTCACCTCCTCTCGTCATCCCGACATGCTTTAGGTCGGGATCTTTATAAAAGAGTTGAAAGATGCTGACCAGGAGCATGTCAGCATGACGAGGTGGAGAGACGTTCGGCCAAATTGAGACACCACCAAATGTCTGGCAGTGTCTCACTTCCACTAGTGATGTCATCCTGAGCGGAACGGAGTGGAGCGAAGGATCTCGCAGATCGGAAAGACGAGATCCTTCGGCTCCTCCGCTACTTCAGGATGATTGGCCCGTCACCTGAGCAGTATCATCTTCTTCGAGGAGACAAATTCTCTCCCGCTCGTCGCTGAACGCGCGGAGAGCCGGACCAGGTAAATGCCCGATGCTGCCGGTCTGCCATCCTGGTTCTGTGCGTCCCACATTGTAGTGTGCTGGCCGGCATCCCACTCGGCGTCGGCAAGGATCTTGATTTCACGGCCCAGCATGTCATAGACGGCGATCCTGACCCTGCTGTTTTCAGGTACGTCGAACCTGATCTCCGTCGTTGGATTGAATGGATTCGGATAGTTCTGATAGAGAGCGTATTCCTTCGGAATGAGCCCGGCAGCCGTTTCACCGGATTCGCCGGGACGCATCCCTGCAATACTGAGCAGCGAGCTCATGACCTTCACGTTGCCTCCGCCATTCGGTTTTCTCAGATTTTGCAGAATGGACTTGGTGCCGTTCCAGTTGCTCGAATAGAGCAAGCCGCCGTTCGGATCCTGTAATGTCACACTCACCGAATCTCCCTGGCCGCCGGCCGTTGAATCGGTCATCTGCACGGTGAGAGACATGTTTCCGCCGACGCTGAAAGGAGCCAGCGGGTTCGTGATGTTGGTCAGGTTTGCTTTTGTGCTGAAGCTTGCCTGATTTCCAAGGACCGTCAGCGAGTTGATTGCGTTACTCTTGATCTGGTACATGCTATCGTTGGATGCACGTATGATGATGTTGGTCTGGCCCTGAAGGTTCGAGCCGCTCTTGTTATACTTCATCGTAAAACCGAAGTCGGACCTCGAGTTCAGCTTCCCACCATACTTTCCGGCGGTACGGAGCATTATGAGGTATCCCCCGCCCGATACCTTGTCCGAACCGGGTATCGAAACGGTTACGACGTCAGGCCCGCCGACCCCGGTGTAATATCCGTTCACTACGGTGTAGATCGTCAAGCTTGCGCCCTGCGAATTCACCTCCGAGCTCGACATTGTGTAGGTGAACGTCGTCGTGGCAGAGCCGACCGTCGGGTCTGCCGGGTTGATCAGGCCCACCGGAAGGTTTGCCGTCCCAAGCACGGGTCCGTTCAGACTGTCACGCCGGAATGTGACCGTTGCGCGGGTTGCGTTTCCGATGTGGCCGTCTGCGGCATCTGTGACGGTTGCCGATAGCGTGATAGTCGCAGAGGTGGATGTCAACGATCCGGTCGAGAAGTACGGCAGGCCGGAGTAGTCCGCGCTTGCATTCTCCTTCATGATCGTAAACGGCGCCGAGAGTGAGCACGGCGCGAAGGCGGTGTCACCAGCGAAAGCCGAGACCACCGAATACACCGGAGATGGCGAACCCGACGGGGCCTGGTTTACCACGATAGATGCATTCGCTAATCCGCTGGCATTCGTCAGACCGGAGGCGGACTGTGACGTGATAGTGAAACTCACGTTCTTGCTCGCAAGGAAAGTGCCGGTCAAGCTGTCCGTAAGGGTAGCTCCGAGGACTACCGAGTCTGAATACTGAATCGATCCGGCACCCTGGAACGCGAGCTTCGTTTTCCGTTTGGACACAATCACATTGAACGAGCATGTGGAGGTATTGCCCGACGGGTCCGTCGCTGTGCAGGTGACAAGGGTCGTTCCAACTTGGAACAATGAACCCGATGGCGGTGAGCAGTTGAGCGTGGCGCCGCAGTTGTCCGAGACCGGAACTGTGAAGGTGACCATGGCAGTTTTCTTCCCGAGATCGGTCACAGTCGTAATGTTTCCGGGGCAGAAGATCTTGGGCTTCTCGGTATCGACGACCGTAACCGTGAAGGCGCAGCTATCCACGCCGCAGGTGTTCGTCGCTTTGACTTTTACCGTTGTCGTGCCCACCGGGAAATACGTGCCGGATGATTGCGAGTATGAGAGAGTGGGGGTCGGACTGCCAGTTGATGAAGCCGTGAAGTTCACCACCGTTCCGCATTGGCCTGCAGTGTTCTTGGTGTTGATATTACTCGGGCAGGAGATCACGGGCGCAGTATTGACTGTCAATGATCCCGTCCCGGAACCGGTGCATCCCTTCGAGTCGGTGACGGTTACCGAGTAAGATCCTCCGCTGCTTACACTGATCGTGGAAGTCGTCGCGCCCGTGCTCCAGGCAAACGTCTTGGAACCCGTCCCGCCCGCCGGTGTGGCGGTGAGCGTCGCAGGCAGCGTGCTCGCGCAAACCACCGGACTATTCACTGAAACTGTGGGGTTCGGGTTCACGATGAGGGTACCGGAGCCTGATCCTGTGCAGCCCTTGGCATCCGTCACTGTTACAGAGTAGGTGCCAGCCGTGCTTATGCTGATCGTCGAGGTGGTCGCGCCAGTGCTCCATGTGAACGTCTTGGAACCCGTTCCCCCGGATGGGGTGGCTGTGAGTAGCGCCGGGAGCGTGCTTGTGCACACCTCGGGACTATTCACCGAAACCGTGGGGTTTGGATTGACGGTCAAAGTGCCTGAA